>CALMRR010000063.1 GCA_937871925.1 uncultured Petrotoga sp. | reverse complement strand
AAACGCTTTTATCGTGATGCTTGATCAAATACAAGATCCGCAAAATTTTGGAGCAATAATAAGATCAGCTGTGGCCTGTGGTGCCGATGCCATTATTATCCCAAAAGATAACTCATGTGAGGTAACTGCTGCTGTTATAAAAGTTTCTGCAGGACAGATATTTAAAATTCCGATCATAAGAGTAGTAAACCTTTCCCGTACGGTAGAGTATTTGAAGGAAAAGAATTATTGGATATATGCTGCTGATATGAACGGGAAAAACTACTACGATACAGATTTTAAAGGAAATATATGTCTTATCTTGGGGAACGAAGGCTCCGGTATTAGAGAAAAACTAAAGGAAAAAGCAGATTTTATTGTATCTATTCCAATGTATAATAGCGTCGAATCATTGAATGTATCGGTAAGTGCCGGCATAATAATGTTTGAGGCTGCAAAGCAGCGTCATGGCCTATGAAAAGTATAATACACGAACTTCCTCAAGAAGTGGTTGTTAAGATTGCAGCTGGAGAAGTGATAACTGGCACTTTTGCAGTTATGAAAGAACTGCTTGAAAATGCCGCTGATGCTCGTGCCGATGACATAAAAGCAGAGATAAGAAATGGCGGCAAATCCCTTATAAAACTTTCCGATAATGGATTTGGGATGAGTCTTGAGGATATTTACAACTCTGTAAAGCCTCATGCTACAAGTAAGATTTCTTCAGCAGAAGATCTCTATAAAATACAAACCTTTGGTTTCAGGGGAGAAGCACTTTCTTCAATATGCCAGGTTTCGCGAATGAGCATAAGTTCAAGAACTTTGCAGGAAGAAACGGGCCATAAAGTGACCTTTATTGCTGGAAAAGTTGTTTCTGAATCCGTTGTAAACATGAATCCCGGAACCATCATTGAAATTGAGGATATATTTTTTAATATTCCTGCCAGAAGAAAATTTTTAAAGAGTGATTCTGCAGAGGGACGTATGACTACAGAAATAATTGAAAAATTTATTCTTTCAAATAAGGTTTCTCTTTCTTATGTTCGTGATGGCAAGAGTATTTATGAGATAAGAAAAGAGGAAGATCTTCAGACAAGGTTTAGAAAAGTATTTCCGGAGTTGAAAGCCGAAGATATTATTTATTTTGAGGAAGACGGACAGTGGATCAAGGTTCACGGTTACATTACCAAACCAATAATAGCAAGGCTTAATAGAACAGGACAGATTTTTTATGTTAATAACAGATACGTGAGATCTGCCGAACTATTCTCTGTTTTTGAAGGTGCTTATTCTGGTATGCTTCAGACAGGAAAACATCCGTACTGTGCTGTTTTTATTGACGTACTTCCTCAGGAAGTAGATGTAAATGTTCATCCACAAAAACTGGAAGTAAAGTTTTCTGACCAGACTAGTGTAAATAAACTTTTGATAAAAGCACTTAAAAGTGCACTGGAAGATAAAGTGAACTTTACCCTGAATCTTATAAAAGAAGATGTTCAGCCTTATCTTCAGATTCATGAACAGGCGAAGGATTCTTCAGTAGATGCTTTAAAAACCTCTGTTCCAATAATGAGTCGTGAGTTGGAACGTACACAGGAGAGATTTTTTCAAAAACCCTTTGAAAAGTACTCAGAAAAAAATACTTATGTAAGTAATAATCAATCAGACAGTATTCTTGCACAACCTTCAAAACCCTCGGAGCATGAACCTGAATATTCGCTAAGAATAATTGGGTTTCTTTCAGGAAGGTACATAATAAGCGAAGAAAACGGAAAAATGATTCTTACAGATTTCCATGCTGCGCATGAAAGAATTTTATATGAAGAATTTAAAAGAGATTTTTTTGGACATGGAAGCATTTCTTGCCAGTATCTTTTACTTCCCCAACAGATAGAACTAGACAAGACTTCTATGGAGTATCTAGCAGAAAATACAGAGAAAATAAAGAAGTTTGGTATTGACTTAGATATACAAGAGGACGGGAAGCTCTTAGTAAAGGCTCTTCCGCATTCGTTAGAAAAAAGGGACATTCAGGGACTCATAGAAGAAGTAGTGGCGGTTTTACGCCTTCATGGAATTGAGCCTATGGAGAAGATATTTGAAGAAATTCTGGCTACAATGGCTTGTAGGACAGCAGTAAAGACGAATGATGATTTCGTTGGGGCACAGACGCTTTTAGAGAAGTTACATAAAAAAGGCTTTAAAACATGTCCTCATGGAAGGCCAATTAGCATGGAACTGGAAATAAAGAAGATTGATTCTTATTTTGGAAGATGACTCTTATAAAATAATGCGTGCCTCATATGAGGCACGCATTATTTTATAAACTTAAGAGTGCTTTCTTCAATTTTATTATCAAAAGCTATTTTTGAATATATCTTGGCCGAATTTCTTATATAGAACACATTGTTATTATAATCTGTTTGCAGCAAACCAAACCGCATACTGTTCCCCTCAACCCATTCGAAATTGTCCATAAGGGACCAATACATATAACCCATTACATTTGCACCTTCTTTCATGGCTTGGTTTATCGAATAAAGCGCACTGACAATATATGCTGTTCTATACCTGTCCTCTGAATCGGCGATTCCGTTTTCGGTTATCATGAGTGGTTTATGATAGCGCTTACTGAATCTGTCAACTACTTCATAAAGACCCTGTGGATAGTAATGCCAGCCAATATCAGTTTTCATTCCTTCTTTAGTTTTTGTTTCAATGTTTTTCTTATTAATATGTATAAATCTTTTAGTATAGTAGTTTATGCCTATAAAATCAAAATCAGAAGAAAAAGAGTACTTTTCGTTTTTACCAAAAGGTTTTGCAAACCTGCCATCAAGTATAGAATCTATAAAAGCATGATCAAAGTATCTCTGAATAGTTTTACTAGCTATAATATCAACAGGAGATAAAGAAAGATATGGACGGTAAACAGCGGTATGCTTGGCAACAGATATCTTGGCATTAGGATTAATTTTTTTAATTATTTTGTAGGCTTCATCATAAGTCACAAGAAGATTTCTGACAACTGTCATTCCGGTATTCCAGTCTTTTTTCCCTGGCGGCCAAGAACCATCGATATAAGAGGTGAAAGCATATACTATAGGCTCGTTTATAATAGTATAATACTGTACCTTTTCTTTGAACACAGAAGCCATTTTTTCAACAAACTTAAGGAAAAAACCTATGTTTTCAGGCTTTTCAAATGCTCCTTTGTTGTAAAACCATAGAGGGTTCACAAAATGGTGCAGAGTTACCACGGGCTCTATCCTTTTTGAAAGAAGCAGATCAACCATTTTGCTGTATCTCTGCAAATGGTTCTCACAAAAAGAGTTCTCATCAGGCTGTATCTTTGCCCACTCAACTGAAAATCTGTAGGCGTTAAGATTCAAATCGGAAAGAAAAGCTATATCTCTTTCATAGTACTTTTCCGACTGGCAGCCTGGATCAGAAGAAGAGTTATCCTTTATCTTTCCTTTTTTTTCCCATTCAAACCAATCACTGTTGTAATTAGCCCCTTCTATTTGATGAGACGCAGTTGCAGCTCCCCATAAAAAACCTTCCGGGAAGTGTACTGTAGCGGACATTTCAATCCCCCCTAATTCTCTATGAAACTCCCCAATATGATTTTATTATACTACATTTATCAAAAATTTAATAATCAAAAGTATAGACAACAGTTTTTATTTTTTTCGTATAAGCTTTATGATAAGTTCGTTGTTTTCTGATTTTACCTCAGCAGAGTCTATCATTAAGCCTATAAGATTAAGTTCATTTTCCTCATTATCGGTTCCTGCAAGGTTCCAGTAGTAATCGCTTATCTCTTCATGCCTTCCTGGTGTTAGAAGTTTTTTTAATTCTGTAATATTTTCAGAGTCGATATGTGAACATGCTGATCTTACAGTAATTTCAAATCCCATAGTACTCTCTTTTAGTTCAAGGGTAAGAGCATGGGAGCATCTTAAAAACATATAATTAAGAATTTCATTGGCTATGCGAAGTACTTTAATACGTTCAGTGTTCATCTTTTCCCCTCCTCTCAAAAGCTTGTATTATAGGAAGTAAAAAGGCTGCAACTAATCCGCCGGAAAAACCGTTGTTATATAAGTTCATTCCTCCATGCAGGTACCCGAGGTTTGTAACCAGTGCCGAATGAAGAAAACCTGCTGCAACTCCCCAAAAGACTCCGAATTCTCCCGCTATAGGAGCCAGAGTGGTTCCAAACAGAGCTGCCAAGATCATATTTGGTTCATGAATATCATACATGTTGGTGATACTTCCAAGGAAGACACCTAAAAATATTGGGAGTATATTGCGCAGATGTTTTCCAAAAGCGCCAAAACCTGCCATTGTAAATATTCCTCCAATAGTTGGACCGTTTAGGGCAGCACCTGTAAGGATAACGTATGAAGTAGCAGTCAATCCTACAGTGCCCATATTTATAAGTGTTTTTTCCATTCCTTCAAGGAGAACGAAGTCAGTTACAAGTCTGCCGGAGTAAGTGAATATTTTTTTAACTCCAGAGAAGGAATTTTTATTGTATCTGTAACCCATGTAGATCATTGCTAAAAACAGTACATAAAGATAAATTCCTAACAGGATATTGTTTCCGCTGGACCACAGTATTCTTGGTTCGAAAGAGTACCCGTATGCGCGCAGAATAGATACTAAAAAAGTAGCTATTATTCCGGCGGTAAATCCGACGTTGTACAGATTATATCCGCGGTGGAAGGAAAGAAAATATGAAGAAAGCGGAGGCAGCAAAAAACCAAGAAAGGTAGATGTGATAAAAGCAAGGATAAGATTAAAAAAAGATGGAAGTGCATCGCTAAAAATTATCTGAGTTATTATAGGAGAAAGACTAGTACCAAAAAATGCTATATAAACATATTTTCTAAAGGGTTCTTTTCTAACTTTCGAATATATAAAGACCCCTATTATTACGAACCATACATTGAAAATATTTTTTCCGAATAATGAAAAGCCACTTAAAGTCCATAAACTGGCAATCGAAACTCCTGTTATCTCTACTTTAGCCTTTTTAAGAATCATTATTGCAGCCATGGTGACTATTCCGCAGTTCAAAAAAGAGGCCCCAATACCAGACAGTTTTATGTAATCTACTATAAGAAAGTCAGGTTCTGTAATTATTCTGAAGATGTCATCAAAAAATGTCTCATAGTTGGAAAATAAAAGACCGAAGATAAAAAATGAAAAGGCATATGTTTTTAGAATAAAAAATCTTTTTTCATTATCGATGTAATTATCATCTGCCATGAGCACCTCCAAAATAAAGTTACTTTTTTCACAATTGTAACCAAAAATTTAAATTAATGTTAATTATCATATCTTAATATTGTAGAAGTTAAAAAGATAGCGTAGTATTTTAAAAAGTCATACCTTGATAGAAAATGGCGTGCCTGGCCGGACTTGAACCGGCAATCTTTGGATCCGCAGTCCAATGCTCTATCCAATTGAGCCACAGGCACGGACATATAAAAAATGGCGGAGAGAGAGGGATTCGGACCCTCGGTAGGAAACTCCTACACTTGCTTAGCAGGCAAGCGCCTTCGACCTCTCGGCCATCTCTCCGTCTGTTCAACACTTGAATATTATAACATCAAAGGTAGTTATTGTCAAGACTCAGAAAATCTTTCAGTCCAAAATACTCGTAGGATTATAGCTATTAAGTTTCTCAATTGCAAAGTCTACAATTTTATCAATATTGTCTATGCTGATCATAAAACCTTGTTTCTCAGTTCTTAGTTTAACTTCTACTTTTCCTTCTTTTACTCCTTTGCCTGCAATGATCTTAAGAGGAATTCCGATAAGGTCAATATCTTTAAATTTGAATCCTGGAGATTCTGTTCTATCGTCAAGTAAGGCATCTATGTTTTTTTCAAGCAAGGCATTGTAAATTTTTTCTGCTGTCTGAACCATGGCTGCATCGCTCATTGATACGGGAACAACTGCTATCTTATACGGAGCTATACTTACAGGCCATAAAATACCGTTTTCATCATGCAACTGCTCGACAACAGCACCCATTGTTCTTGAAATTCCCCAGCCATAACATCCCATTATATACGGATGGGCATTTCCTGTTTCATCAGTGAAGTAGGCTTGCATGCTAGAAGAATACTTTGTTCCCAATTTGAAAACCTGACCTACTTCAATACCGCGTGCTTGTTTTAGAGGTTTTTTGCAGTGAGGACAATTTTCTCCGGCTTTAACTATTCGTATATCGCTATAATTATCGATATTGAAGTCTCTCCCAATATTAGCGTTGACAAAGTGCTTATCTTTTTCCATTCCTCCGACAACAAAGTTTATGAGAGGTTTAACAGAGTCATCCGCTATTATCTGTGGTCCCTTTAATCCAACAGGTCCGATAAAACCTATTTCCACACCAAAAGTGGTTTTTATATCCATAGGATCACCCATATCAATAGTCTGATCCTGAAAAACGGCTCGTATCTTTGAAAGGTTAATTTCGTAGTCACCTCTTATAAGAGCCAGAATCCAGCCATTTCGGCCTTTTAATAAAAGTGATTTTACAATTTTTTCAAGTGGTACATTAAGAAAATTAGCAACCTGGTCAATGGTCTTAACGTTCGGAGTATCTTTAAGCTCTATGCTTTTCTTTTCTTCATTCTGTGAAGAAAATTCAGTAAGTGCAGTAGCTTTTTCATCCGTTGCGGAGTATCCGCAAGAATCACAGTAAAAAATAGTACTTTCACCAGTTTTTGCAAGAACCTGAAATTCATGCGAACCGCTACCTCCAATTGCACCAGAATCGGCCTCGACTATGGAATAAGCAGCTCCAAGTCTTTTTACTATTCTTTCGTAAGCAGAATAAAAATCTTTATATGACTCATCAAGAGACTCTTGGGAAGCATGAAAAGAGTAAGCATCTTTCATGATAAATTCTCTTGCTCTCAGTACTCCGAATCTTGGCCTTATTTCGTCTCTGTATTTATTTGCAATTTGATAAAGACTAATTGGAAGCTGTTTGTATGAACGCAGTTCGTTTTTTACTATATAGGTTATCATCTCTTCGTGGGTTGGACCTAAGGTAAAGTCTCTGTTGTGCCTGTCATTAAGTTTCATCATTTCAGGTCCATAATCATCCCATCTGCCTGTGGTTTTCCAAAGTTCAGCAGGCTGTATTATGGGCATCATAGTTTCCTGGCACTGTATACTTTCCATTTCCTGTCTAACTATCTCCTCGATTTTTTTAATTACTCTAAAGCCCAAAGGTAAATAAGTATACACCCCGGCGGCTACCTTACGTATAAAACCTCCCCGTATAAGAAGCTCAAGGCTTTTTATGTCCGCATCTGCGGGAGCCTCTTTAAGTGTAGGTGCATATAGCTTGGAAAATCTCAAATTGCTCACTCCCTTAACATTTATTTTTACAATTATACCATAAGGGTATACACTTTATGGTATAATTGGTTTAAAGAATTATAGCTTAAAAAGTTTATGGAGGTGAATCACAGTGGTTAAGAAATTCTATGTTACCACTCCGATTTATTATGTAAATTCCGAACCGCATATTGGCTCCTCTTATACTACAATAGTGGCGGATATAATTGCCAGATACAAAAGAATGATGGGGTTTGACGTTTTCTTTCTTACAGGAACGGATGAGCATGGCCAAAAAGTTATGCAGGCGGCAAAAGAGAACGGAGTTACACCCAAAGAGCATGTTGACAGGCTCTCGGCAAAATTCAGAGATCTATGGGAAAATTTGGAGATCACTAATGATATGTTCATAAGAACCACTGATGATTTCCATGAAAGAACAGTTCAGACGTTTATTAAGAAAATGATTGACAATGGAGACATATACAAAGGAAAGTATGAGGGATGGTACTGTGTGCCGGATGAAACTTTCTGGACTGATGAAGATATAATATCAGAAAACGGTAAAAAGCTTTGTCCTCAATGTAAAAGGGAAGTAAAATGGGTCGAGGAAGAAAATTATTTTTTCAGGTTATCAAAGTATAATGACAAACTTCTTCAATATTATGAAGAGCATCCTGAGTTCATGGAACCTGACTTTAGAAGGAACGAGATGCTTCAGATAATACGTTCTGGGCTTAAGGACTTAAGTATAAGCAGAACCACTTTTGATTGGGGAATTCCTATGCCAGATGATCCCAAGCATGTTGTTTATGTTTGGGTTGATGCTCTCATAAACTATCTGAGTGCTCTGGGATATGCTGAAAATGATCAGAAATTTCATGATTACTGGCCTGCAGATCTTCACCTTATAGGAAAAGAAATAAACAGATTTCATTCAATAATATGGCCCGCAATGCTTATGTCAGCCGGATTGGAGCTTCCGAAGAAGGTTTTTGCCCATGGATGGCTTACGGTAAATGGTGAAAAGATCTCTAAATCTCTTGGAAATGCCATAAGTCCTATTGAGCTTATGAAAGTTTATGGTAGAGATCCTGTGAGATACTATCTTTTAAGGGATATTAACTTTGGAAGAGACGGGGATTTTTCGGAGGATAATCTGATAAGCCGTTTTAATGCTGACTTAGTCAATGACTTGAGTAATCTTGTACATAGAACCCTTTCCATGTGTGAAAAGTACTTTAATGGTTTAATACCCGTCTTTTCAGGTACAGACGATATTCCAGACAAAGATCTTTACTCAATAATACAAAACAATGTAAAAAAGTATACCGATACTATGGATCACTATCAATTTACACAAGCTCTTGAAGCAGTATGGGAAATAATAAGATATGCAAACAAGTATATCGATCTGACCGAACCATGGAAATTGGATAAACAGAATAACGGACGTGAAAGACTTTCAAAAGTTATTTACAATCTTATAGATACGATAAGGATAGTTTCAGTTTTAATAAGTCCTGTTATGCCTGACACATCTGTACAGATCCTTAAAAAAATTGGATATGATCAAGATCACCTTGCAGAAAAAAATTTTGGATTACATAAACTTTCTTCCAACGTAAAAACAGATAAAGGTAATCCCGTGTTTATGAGAATTGATACCACACAATGGGAAAAAGTTATAAAAATAAAATCGCCAGATATTAAACAGGAGAGCTTTGTATCTTCAATTAATAAAGATGAGTCTCTTATTCAAGAGAAGAAAGACAACGTTATTTCTCTCATTGAAATAGAGGACTTTAAAAAGATAGATCTGAGAGTGGCACTTGTGAAAAGTGCCGAAAATATAGCAAAATCAGAAAAACTTTTGAAACTATCTTTAGATATGGGAGAACTTGGAATCCGGCAGGTAGTAGCCGGAATAGCTAAGTTTTATACTCCGCAGGAAATTACAGGGAAAAAAATTGTAGTACTTTCAAATTTAAAGCCTACCAAACTTATGGGAGTAGAGTCCTGTGGAATGCTTCTGGCTGCCAAAATAAACGATAAACTTTCAGTGCTTACTGCGGATAGAGATTTGGAGCCCGGAGCGAAAATATCATAGAATTTATTTTTTACAGGAGGAATTTTTGTGTCAGAAAATGAAATGAACGAAAAAAACAATATTGATTCGCAGCATTTTGAGAATATAACGGAGAAAAGGTTTGTCGATGAAATGAAGAATTCGTACCTTCTGTATTCGATGAGTGTTTTGATAAGCAGGGCTATTCCTGATGCAAGGGATGGTTTTAAGCCGGTTCAGAGAAGAATTCTTTATGGTATGAATGAACTTGGACTTAAGCATAATACTTCGTACAAAAAGTGTGCTCGTATTGTCGGTGAAGTAATGGGAAAGTATCATCCTCATGGAGATGGTTCTATATATGATGCCCTTGTGCGCATGGCCCAGGACTTTTCAATGAGATATATGCTTGTTGACGGACAAGGAAACTTTGGTTCAATAGACCGCGATCCGGCAGCAGCCATGAGATATACAGAGGCTAGAATGCAGAGTATGTCAGAGTATATGCTCAATGACCTTGACAAAGATACTGTTAATTTTGTAGATAACTTTGATGGTTCTCTAAAGGAACCGGAGGTGCTTCCAACCAAGCTTCCAAACCTTCTTATGAACGGTGCAAGCGGAATCGCAGTTGGGATGGCTACCAATATACCGCCTCATAATTTGAGTGAACTGGTTAAGGGATTCAAATATCTTATCGAAAATCCTGACTGCCAGATTTCAGAGCTTTTGCAGTTTATAAAGGGGCCTGATTTTCCTACCGGCGGATTAATAGTTGATGCCGAAAGTATTTTAAGCATTTATGAGACAGGTAGGGGAAAGTTTACAGTTAGAGGAAGATATGAGATAGCTGAAGATAAAAATGGGCAAGCTATAGTTGTTACTGAGATTCCATATAATGTCTCGAAGATCGATATAATAGAACAGATAGTTGCTTATGCTGAAAGAATGAGAGACAATAAGCAGGATTCGGGTATAAGAGATATACGCGACGAATCTGACAGACATGGTATGAGACTTGTCATTGAGCTAAAAAGAAACGCTAACGTAAATAAGCTTACCAATGATCTCTTAAAGCATACATCCCTGCAGACCACTTTTGCTGTTCAGATGAATGTTGTCTACAACAGAAAACCCGTGATGATGAATCTTAAAGAGATTATGAATACTTTTATTGAGCACAGAATCGATGTAGTTACACGCAGGACTCAGTACGAGCTTAACAAAGCCAGAAAAAGAGCTCATATAGTAGAGGGTCTTATAAAAGCGGTACAGGGAATAGACACAGTGATAGATGTAATAAGAAATTCTGAAAGTGATGAAGCTATAATAAGTAATCTTGTGAACATTATCGGTGTTACGGAGGAACAAGCAAAGGCTATTGCAGATCTTAAGCTCAGGAGTTTGTCAAAGTTGGAAATCAACAAGTTCAGACAGGAGCTTGAGCAGTTGAACATAGAGATTTCGCGATGCATAAAAGTGCTTCAGGACAGAAGTTCTCTTATGCAGATAATTGAAAGTGAGTTTGATGAGGTTGGTCAAAAGTTTGGAGATGAAAGAAAAACTGAGATAATATATGGAAAGTCCGAACTAAAAAGTCCAGAAGAACTTATTGAAGATCAAGAAATTGTGGTCGTTCTTACCCAGTGGGGATACATAAAATCTATAAATTCAGTTGAATATAAGTTGCAGGGAAGGGGAGGTAAAGGTGCAAAAGCAATAAAGATAGGCGATAACGATACCATACTCCAGGTTATCCATACCAGAAGGCTTTCCAAACTGATGTTTATAACTTCTGCCGGAAAGGCGTATCAAATACCAACATATGAGATAGATATGAGTTCGAAAGATACAAAAGGTGTTCATATTGCAAACTATCTTTCCATGCAGGAAGGAGAGAAAATTAAGACTATTGTAAGCATATCCCTTGACGGAGATTATGATAAAGATGTAATGATATTTACCAAAAAGGGTAAAGTGAAAAGGACATCTCTTCGGGAGTTTGCAAATTCAAAACGTTCTGGAGTGAGAGCGGTTAGTCTCAATGAAGATGATGCTGTTGTAGATTCTATAATAGTCGAAAAAGAGGAAGGAAAAATTCTGACTGTAACAAAACATGGTATGGCGATATGTTTTAACATATCGGATGTAAGGCTTATGGGAAGAACCGCAATCGGAGTCAATGCAATGAAAATAAGAAAAGATGACGAAATTGTAAATGCAGTCCTGGTAGAGGACAACAAAAAGCTTCTTATAATGACTCAGAACGGATATGCCAAGAGAGAGAGCTTTGATGAATATAAAATACAGATAAGGGGCGGTGTAGGGGTAAAAACTCTAAAAAATATAAAGAAAATAGGCCCTATAGTTTCAGCGATAGCTGTCTCCGACGATAATCATCTGCTTGCATTTACGACTAACGGCAAAGCCATAAGGTTTTCCGTAGATTCAATACCTGTTTTGAGCAGGGTTACACAGGGAGTAATTGCACTTAGGCTTGACGAAAACGATACTACCATGGGTTTAGCGATTGTAAAAGAAGAAGACCTTTTAAAGGAGGAGTAGAATTGAAAACATTGACTAAAAGGCAGGAACAAATCCTTGAATTTATTAAGTCATATGTTTCAAAAAATGGTTATCCGCCTACTATAAGAGACATAAATCAGAATTTCTCAATGAAGAGTCCCAGAGCAGCTCACAAGCATCTTTTGGTGCTGGAAAAAAAGGGCTATATAGAAAGAAACGGTGTGTCCCGAGGAATAAAATTAACAGCTAAATCAGGAGATATATTTACAAAAGAAAAACTGGTTCCCATAGTGGGTAAAGTGGCTGCTGGAGAAGCAATAGAAGCAATTGAGAATGTAACAGATTTTATACCGTTGCCTACAAATTTTTTTACGGAATCAGCGGATTACTTTGGTCTGAGGGTGGAAGGAACCTCTATGATAGAAGCGCATATTGTTACTGATGATTATGTAATAATAAAAAAGCAGGATTCTGCATCTGACGGAGATATAGTTGTAGCACTCATAGACGATAATTATGCAACTTTAAAAAGATTTAAAGGTGGTACTGATATGATTCATCTTATTCCTGAGAACAAAAATATGGACATAATAGAAGTTGAACCCCAAAGGCTTAAGATTCAAGGAAAGATGGTTGGACTGATCCGAAAGCTCTGAACTGGAGGTTATTATGGAAATCATAACTAAGACGGTCGAAAACAGATGTGTTGTTGTTCTTGATGGAGAACTTGAAATGAATAATGTATCGGAAGTAAAAAAACAGATTCTTGGATTTGATTTTAGGGATATGATTATTGATTTTGAAAAAGTTACATATCTTGACAGTTCAGGAATAGGGATGCTTATAAGTCTGCATAAAAATGCCTTGTTAAAAGGAGGCCGTTTGGAGATTATAAATGTGGACAGCAAAATAAAAAAGTTGTTTGAGATGGTTGGACTTACAAAGATTCTCAATATATCCTAAGGAGGGTTTTCTTTATGAAAGTTGCCATAGGCTCAGATCATGCAGGATACGATATGAAAGAGAATTTAAAAAAATATCTGATATCACAAAATGTAGAGGTTATTGATTGCGGAACTTATTCTGACAGTAGTGTCGATTATCCTGACTATGCAAAGGCTGTTTGCACAAAAGTTTTAGATAAAGAGACGACTTTAGGAATTTTGGTATGTGGAACCGGGATAGGAATGTCTATAGCAGCCAATAAGATTCATGGAATAAGAGCAGCTCTATGTCTTTATCCTACAATGGCGGAGCTTGCACGAAAGCATAATAATGCCAATATCCTTGTTTTGGGAGGACGCATAATGGGTACTGACATAGCAAGGTGGACGGTTGATGCATTTTTCAGAACATCTTTTGATGGAGGAAGACATCAGAACAGGCTAGATAAAATAGAACGTATGGAGGAATAAAAAATGAAGATCGTTTATGATCCCAGGCATGTTTTTTACAGCCCTAAGTCTGAGTTTGACAGAACCATGATGGTAAATAATCCTGAAATTCCTCAAAGGATAGAAGAAATAATAAAGGTTTTAAAGTTCAAATATGGAGATTCATTTATAAAGCCTAAGGATTTTCCAAAATCTTACATTTATCTTGCTCATGATTCAAACTATATAAGCTGGCTCAAGAACAGATGCGATTCTCTAGAAGATATGCAGGAGTACTTTCCGAAGGTTTTTGGTTATGACAGGGTTTTTGATAATGGAACTCCTTTGATGAAAAATTCTTTTGAAATGGCATGGATGGGTGTAAAATGTGCGCTTACAGGGGCATATGAACTTCTTAATGGTGTAGAGGATATTGTTTATGTTGGTACAAGACCTCCTGGGCATCATGCCGGAATAGACATGGGTGGCGGTTATTGTTATATGAATAATTCAGCTATTGCCGCAAAATTTCTTCAGATGAAATCAGGAGGTACTGTTGCAATCCTTGATCTTGATTTTCATCATGGAAACGGAACTCAGGAAATTTTTTATGAAGACAGCTCTGTCCTTTATATCAGTCTTCATGCAGATCCTGCACAGCATTTCCCTTTCATAAGCGGATACGAATGGGAGATAGGTGAGGGTGAAGGGAAAGGCTATAACATAAATTTTCCCCTTGCCGGCGGAACTGACGGAAGAACTTATCTTAGAACACTTGAAAAAGCTGTGCAAGAGATACAGGACTATGATCCTTCTTATCTTATCGTATCTCTAGGAACAGATACCCATAAAGATGATCCTCTTGGTAATTTTATGTTGGGAGATTCCGACTTTTTTGAAATCGGAAAGTTACTTTCAGAACTTGATATATTTAAGCTTGTTATTCAGGAAGGCGGCTATAATCCTGTTGCAAACGCATCTGCTGTCGATTCTTTTATGGCAGGCCTTTTAATATAATCTGAAAGGTTGATCTTTTTGAGAAGCATTTCATTTATCGGCAATGAAGGGAAAAAAATAGAAATAACTATAGGATATGGGCAGTATAAAAAAATAATAAAGACGATTTCACAGAAGTATGGAACCTATACAGTAGCAGATTCTAAAATAAGATCCATGATAGAAAGCAAGTCTTTTATAAAGTATGTGCGCGGGGGCGAAGAAGCGAAGTTTATTGATAAATATCTTGAAGTAGCGGATAAAATTGTAAGCAATGATGTTTCAACGCTTATCGGTATAGGTGGCGGATCAGTTCTTGATTTGTGTGGCTATACGGTAAATACTATTAATTGTGCAGTTAAAAATCTGATACTTTTCCCTACCACATTGAACTCGTTTATTCAAGCTAACATAAGCGGTTACTTTTTTCTTGATATGAATTATTCATATAATTATCTGAAAGTCAGAGGATATCCGGATATTATATATATTGATCCTGATTTTCTTTTAAAGATTCCCGGAAATATTTTAAGAAAAATGTTCTTTTCAGGTTATTTTCTTGGCTTTTTGTTTGATAAAAATTACTGTAAGCTGTCAATGAAATATGCACATAATTTTTTAGGTCTTGACGTAGAAGAGTACATATATGAAAATCTTATGTTTTTAACCTATCTTTATAGTTCTCAGGAAATTTTCCTGCCCGGATCGAATTTAATAAAGTATTTTTATAGTAAGCCTGGTGATTTCAAGAAAGAGTACAGTATTGTATTTTCAAATATCTTTCTTTTTTTAGCCTATATAAGCCTTTCAAATGGTTACATAAGCTATGAGCAGTATGCTTCGGTCAAGAAGGATATGATTGATCTTGAACTTTATAATAAAAACATTATGCAATTTATAGCATTTGATAAGGTTAATTTTGGTATAGAGGAAGTAGTTCCCCATGCCCAGAGTTCTTTCAAAAGAGTGTTTTTGCATAAAGAAGAGTTAAAAGAAGTTCTTTTGGAGTTTATGCAATCTAACAGGGGTGACTGAGTTGAAGAAGAAGTATAACAAATCTTTTATCTTTTTTGTTATAATCGTATTTATAGTACCAGTTTTAACTTTTATCCTCACAATTTATACCATATCTTTAAAAAATAAGATAAAGGACTTAAAACTTTCGATCAACGATCTTAGAAGTGAAGTTGTGCTAGATTCAATACAGTCTACACCAACAGAGAATATGCATGCAGTACCATCTTATTCTCTTACCGAACCCAATGTCCCTAAGATCAATTATGAGCTCAAAGATGTAAATTACTACAATCTTTTATCCGTTGCTAGTATGAGTATAGAAAGCCAGTCTGGTGGGCATGCAAGAACCATGGAAGAAAAAGAAGCATATCTGCAGGCAGTTCAGGCATATAAAAGAGAAATTCCTTTTATGATTTCAAAAAATGGTGATGAGTATGTTCTTTATAGCAAAGAATTTACCAACAATGATTTGAACAGTATTTACTCCATACAGCTTGCAACATATTCAAATATTGAAGGAGCGTATGTTGCCTGTAATCTTTTAAGAAAAGAAGGTGTTGCAGCATATGTATATAAAGGATACTATACACAATCAGGCAAAGAATATCATGCACTGATGCTTGGTATTTTTACTTCTCGAAAAAGCGCCGATACAGTTAATGCATCTCTTGACCTTGACAGAATTTACAAAATTATTGGGGTTGATGTAAAAGGCAGATATATAAGATTGATGGATTTTGAACCGAGGACATAGGTAAGATGAAAAAGCTTTTTT
>CALMRR010000062.1 GCA_937871925.1 uncultured Petrotoga sp. | reverse complement strand
AAACCATGTAAGCGCACTGGAGAGCGTAATGACGAATATAACAGCTATTGACATGCCGACTGCAGAGTCCATTTTTTTAGAAACTCCAAGGAAAGGACAGATTCCTAAAAATCTTGAAAGCACAAAGTTATTTATAAGTACAGCAGAGATAAATATCAGTAATAGTCTCATTTAGTCTCACCGGCCTTCTTTTTTTCTTTTTCTATCTTCTCTTTCCTTAAATTAATGGCGTTTATAACCGCTATAAGAATTCCGAAAGTAATAAATGCTCCTGGAGGAAGAATAAATATATACATTTTAAATGCCTGAGGAAGAAATGACAATCCTAACCAGCTTCCGTTTCCAAGAATCTCTCTTATGCTTCCCATAACAAAAAGTGCAAGAGCGTAGCCTCCACCCATCCCGATACCGTCAAGAATTGAATCAACAACTCCGTTCTTTGAAGCAAAAGCTTCTGCACGTCCCATCAAAACACAGTTCACAACTATAAGCGGAATAAATATACCCAATACCTTCCACAGATCATAAGTAAAAGCATGCATAAGAAGATCTATCATAGTAACAAATGACGCTATAACAACTATAAATATTGGAATTCTTATCTTATTAGGAACCATCTTTCTTATGACAGATATTACTATATTTGAAAGTACAAGAACTGCTATAACCGCAACACCCATTCCAAGTGCATTCTTTGCGTTGGTTGTTGTTGCAAGTGCAGGACATGTACCCAGAACTTGTATGAAAAGAGGATTTTCCTTTATAAGTCCTTTAGTTAGATTTTTTATATCAGCCATTTATATCTCGCCTTCCTTTCTGAGATACTCTATAACCGTATTTATGCCGTTTGCAACTGCTCTAGGGGTAATAGTTGCTCCTGTCATTACATCGCTTGTCTGAACTACTCCCTGTGATTTATTGTATTTGATTTCTTCTTCTGTCTGGGCAGTAACGCCGACATCTTTATTTACTTTAACCCCATTTTCAAGACCTGAACCGGGAATCAATGAAAATCTCTCTTTAACCTGTTCAAGCGATATGTTTGCACCCAGACCAGGAGTTTCATTTGAATAGTTTATTACCTCTATTTTGTTCAGAGTGAGCACTCCATCCTGCTTTATAAAGGCTCCGACACAAACAACATCTCCACCGAAGCCTACTCCGGAAAATGTTATTACATATACCTCCTGATTCTTTCCCGCAAACTTATATAATGGAGAAAGAACTTTTGAACCGTTAGATGCTTTGAAAAGTTCACCTTCTGCTTTTTTG
>CALMRR010000061.1 GCA_937871925.1 uncultured Petrotoga sp. | reverse complement strand
TCCTCCATTTCGGTGAAAGTAGGAATTCCGCTTGCCTTAGATATTCCTGCTCCTGTAAGACACAAAATTTTTTTCATAAATATCACCTCATAAAGATTATAGCAGAAAAAAAGAGAACAATAGAAAATATCTTTGCCAAAAAAAACTTCTCTGTAACATGAAAATAATACTAAAAAGGTAGGATATATATATCCCCCCTGGGTAGGGTAGTATGATATGGAGGAAAAATGAATAAAATGCATCATGAAGAAGCGTTAAAAACACTTAAAACTGCAAAAGGCCAGCTCGAATCAACTATAAAGATGATAGAAGAAAACAGGTACTGCATAGATATTTCCAAACAGGTATTGGCAGTAACAGCCCTCCTTAAAAAAGCCAACATTCAGATACTAAAAAAGCATCTTGAAAGCTGTGTTTTAGATGCAGCTCTTTCTAAGGATTCCACAGAAATATCAATAAAAATAAAAGAACTTGAAGATACTTTAGAGTATATAAACAGGGTATAAAGCGGAGGTGCAAAATGGAAAATGAGTATAAAAAAAGTTTTTCCGTTCAGGGAATGACATGCGCATCATGTGTCAGAAATGTGGAAAATGCTTTAAAAAAGATACCGGGAGTCAAGTATGTATCCGTCAATCTGGCGACAGAACAAGCATACCTTATTTCCGAGAAAGATGTTTCTTTCCAAGAGATAAAAAAAACTGTTGAAGAGTCAGGATATGTAGCCTTATCAAAAGCACCCGACGGATCTGCAATAGAGAAACGATTTTTAAGGAGCAGAAAAAATTTTATACTCTCCATCTCTGTCACCGCAGTCCTTATGCTACTGATGATACTTCATATGAGCGGTGTACATATTCCGTATTTCAACTGGTATGAAATAATACTGGCGGGGTTTGTACTTTTTTTTACAGGCAGAGATACTTTCAAGGGTGCGTGGATTGCCTTAAGTCATAAGCATACCAACATGGACACTCTTGTATCTATTGGAGCCGTTGCTTCATACATTACGGTATGGCTTGAGCTCGCAGGGCTTAATATACTTTCCTTTGCAAGTATATCCGCCATGCTTGTTTCTCTTCATCTTACCGGAAGATATATTGAGGCCAGATTAAAACAAAAGGCTTCTCAAGAGATAAAAGCGATCATAGGACTTCAAGCACAGACAGCCAACATCCAGACGGAACAAGGGATATTAAAAGTTCCTATTCAGGCTGTTAAAGTCGGAACACAAGTTATAGTAAGACAGGGAGAAAGAATACCGCTGGACGGAAAAATTATTCTTGGTGAAGGATATACGGATGAGTCCATGATAACGGGAGAACCACTTCCGGTAAGTAGAAAATCCGGCGATAACGTCATAGGAGGAAGCATACTTTCAGGTGGCTCAATAACGGTTGAAGTGCTCAAAACCGGAGAAGATACATTTTTAAGTCAGATGATAAAACTGGTTCAACAGGTTCAGGGCTCAAAAGTTCCTATTCAGGCATTTGCCGACAGGATTACCCTGTACTGTATACATATAGTTCTTTCATTGGCGGTCATAGCCAGTATATCCTGGTTCTTCGGATATCAAAGTATGCAGCCTTTTATGATGAAGCTCTCCTCTTTTTTTCCATGGATAAACTACGATATGGGTGCGCTTTCAACGGCTGTGTTTGTATTTGTATCGACTATGGTAATAGCCTGTCCATGCGCTTTGGGGCTTGCTACTCCTATGGCGCTTCTTGCGGGAACTTCCTCGGCGGCACGCAAAGGCCTTATAATAAGAAACGGCGAAGCTATACAATCTTCCAAAAACATAAATGTTCTGCTTTTAGATAAAACCGGAACGGTAACTCAGGGAAAACCGAAAGTAGTACAAATTGATATGGATCCTGAAGATCTTAATAAAATAGCAAACATAGAAAAAAACTCAATTCATCCGCTGGCTAAAGCCATCTGGGAGTATAACCTTCCCAACTATTCAGAA
>CALMRR010000060.1 GCA_937871925.1 uncultured Petrotoga sp. | reverse complement strand
TTCAAACTTAAGAGTATCTATCCATGGCGGTTTAAAGGAAGAAAGCTCTTTGGTATCTATCCAGTAGAACCATTCTGGATGCTCAAGAATCAGCTTATTATCCCTTGCTGCAGTCCTTGGCACAAAATCAAGCATTACCCTTATACCCATAAGATGGCATGCCTGAACAAAAGCGGCAAACTCATCGTCTGCAGAAAAATTTTCACCCAGAAGCGGGTCATGATAATCCCTGTCAACCTTAAAAAAATCTTTTACAGCATAGGGAGAACCAACTTCACCTTTTTTAAACCTGTTGCTGGACTGTGTAACGGGAAGAAGATATACACAGTTTACATTGTACCTTTTAAGATAGGGAAGCATTGCTATCATCTTCAGAAAAGTTCCGGATTCTCTGTATCCAAGCTCATCAACGGGTTTAAAAAGCTCTTTCTCACTGTGGATATATGCTCCTGTCATCCTCACATGAGCACTGTAAATAACGCTTTTCTTCAGCCAAGACGGATCTTTTTCACCTTTTAAAGATGAAAGAGAGCTGGATAAACAGTTCTGTATATTTTCCTCTGAGGCCATGCTTCTTATTATCTTGGTATAGTACTCATAAGGATTGACAAAAAACTTTCTGCCCTTAAGCTTAACATCGCCTATATAATTTTCAGGCATCCATCGTTTCGGAACCGCATAATCGGTTTTTCCTGAGTTTTTCCTGTAATCAAGATAATTAAAAATTTCAAGAAGTTTTCCCATTTTCCGCCTCCTTGTCTATTTTATCTGAAAAATTGTATGACTACCAATTATATTTATTATATCATATAAAAGGTTTTAAAGGCGGATGATCAAACATAACCCACTACGATCAAAAAATTTTTTTCCATTCATCAGACACAATGGTTATAAGTCTTTTTGCAGTATCTTTACGAAATGGCATGACATGTCCGTGAAACATATAGTACTGAAGATAACTGTATAAAGTTTCGTAACCGCCCTTTTCCCATTCTTCGGCATGGGGCAGGTATCCTGTACATCCGTTTGTATAACCGTTAAAAAACATAAAAGGCGAACCGGTTCTTTTCATGACATCTATGGATATCTCACAGAAAAGCTCATCAGCAACGCCGCAGATACAGCCTTCATTTATATAAAAAAACTGAACTTCACCCTTTTGATGCTGCTGAGAGACTTCTCTTTCCCTTAAATTTTTGCATTCAGCGAGCCATTGAGCCCCATCAATGCCAAAAAGCTTTTTTGCTTTTGCGGCAATGCTTTCTGCCTCTGTTTCACATGGAATATCCGAGTAATAATCAAACTCACTACTGTACATAAAAATCTTCCTGACCTCATCCGGGTCAAACCTAAGTTTTTTCGCAGAATCCAGCAGAATATCAGTTATTTTCTCCAGATCACCGAGATTTCCGCCAAGTATCTTATCCGTCCCTGCTGGTTTTATATTACCTGCTGCACCTTGAATAAGCATTACAGGACATTTAAAGTATCTCCCTAGCTTTTCGCGGGCAGGAACAAAGTAATCTCCTGAAATTTTATTATTACAGTTCATAAGAACGTTAGCATGAGCTGTAACCCTCAGAACGACAGCTAGGGGAATGCCGTTTATCTTTTCAAGCTTTAAGGCTCCGAGTCTACGGTCAACCTCACTGCATCCTTCCCTTCTGTTTTCGCCTATCTGCGTATCAGTTACAGACCACGAAAGTTTGAACGGACAAAGATTTTGTTTTGCAGTCTCAACACATTTCATAATCTGTTCTGTCAGGAAACAGAAGTACCTTTCCCCGTTAAGCGGAGAAAGAGGTGCGGGGGCAGAGTGAGTATGAGAAAAGTTCAGCATGACGTGCGAAAGTTGAGAGTTAAGCTTTTCCGCTATCGCTGAGCGCAGCTTGGCGCTCAAAGAAACTGTCAACCCAAGACTGTCAATTGCAGACAGACAGTAAAAATCATTATTATTCTCAAACAGTAGCACCTGTGCACTGAGTCTGTGTAGCACACCCTGCGATCTACTGTCCTGACGGTAACATCCGATAAGTTCAGTCTGAAAATCCGGAGTAATATCTACTTCTGAAAAAGCTGCGTTCCAAGTAATGTTTTTATGCATGTCAACTCTCCTGTTTTATCGTATTAAATCGTTACTTTTGAAAAACTCTGTTCTTCACATCTTTACGTATTGCATCAAAA
>CALMRR010000059.1 GCA_937871925.1 uncultured Petrotoga sp. | reverse complement strand
AGCTTTCCAGCTGTTATTAATACTTTCCAAACCTAAATTAAACGGTAGAACCCATAAGAGATTTCCCTGGGCGTTTACTCCCCAGTCAACTCTGGAATCAGTAAGATAATACTGAATATAAGGAATCCAGTCCAGAATAAACGGTATTCTCAAAAATGCGGATATGTTAAGAGGCGCATCGGCAAGTATCGGTTCGTTTAGTATAGTTTCATCAGCTTTGATAACTGGATCGGATATATCAACCTTTCCTCCGAAGAGAGGATTATTATAAGATACTGTTGCAGTGGCTGTCACGTTATTTTTCCTGTCAAGTTTGGCTGGAGCGAGAGTTATATTGTTGACCGAAACCCCAAAGAAAGGCTTTCTTCCTTCTCCGGAAACAAAACCGATATCAAGCTTCTGACCTGCTTTGTTTAGTAGTTCATTCTGTAAATCTTCGGCCGAAATGTTTTTAAGCTGTGAGTATGAAAACGGACTTACATATGAAAAATCTCCTGTAAGAGTCGCAGACATGGTGCTGTTCTGTGAGTTGGTATCAAATTTGAAGTTGTAAACAGAGTTCTGAGACTTTGCAATAGGCATGAAGTATCCGTACTTTACTCCCAATGCAAAGCTATCGCTTCTTAAAGCACCGTATGCACCGGCATCTAAGTATACATCACCAAATATCTGTGAGGATGCAGAATAAGTTTCGTTTATTGTGTTGCCGTTTGCAATCAGATCTATGAGCCTGTTCGGTACGCTCAGATCCATGCTCCCTTTCAGATAAGCATAAGTACCCAGTCCGATCGGCCAGAAATGTACAGATGCATGTGCTCCCGCATCGGTAAGTGCGAAAAGTGAAAGGTCTTTGCCATTAAGTGAAGTGTAAAGATCATTGAAATCAATTGTATACACGCTGTTTGGAGGCATGGCATCTCTTAAGATATCCGGTAAAGCCTTGTAATTCTGGTCAATAGTTATTTCCGGTGATACTCCGACTTCGATGAAACCTCTGCTCCTGAAACTCATAAGAGCTGGGTTGAGATCATTTTCCCATGAACTGAAGGGGTTCGCCATAAAAACGGTTGTAATCATAATAACTGATAGTACTAAAAGAATTTTTTTCATATCTACACCTCTTTATAATATTTATACTTCTTTTTAGTCTATACTCAAAGGCAGTACAATATCCGTTCCTACAAGAGCCCAGAACTTCAGATCAATCTTTCCTTCTCCGTTAAGGCTGTAGTATGTATTTTCAACTGTTTTTGGAATTACTATCCTTATTTTTACAGTATAAGGGTTGGTTTCAAGAATTTGAGGAATCAGCTCACTGAGGTCGACTATTGGTGTACTTACTCCTTTTTGCACAATAATCTGTTTTATTAAAGTTTCGTGGCTGTCGTTGGTCAGAATCTGTATTTTTGCATCCATACCTATAGTGTTGTTGAGATCAAAGTTGAGCTTCAGTTCTTTTACTTTACTGAGAATACTGTTCATGGTCTTTTCTTTATCAGAGTCTGTTCTGCCAAGAATATCTTCCGTTAAAACTATGTCGTTGGTTATGGTTGAATCCTGTGTTACTTCAAACTCCATAGG
>CALMRR010000058.1 GCA_937871925.1 uncultured Petrotoga sp. | reverse complement strand
GTTGTTGACGGGAAAAACGGACTTTCTTCCGAAGATTTTCACACCGCACAGTTTATTAGAAAGGCAGGAGTTGAAGTTCTTTTGGTCGCAAATAAAGCTGAAGGATATGACAGGTATGAAGACAGTATTAAACCTGAGCTTTACTCTTTAGGCTTGGGAGAACCCATACCGGTTTCAGCAGAGCACAATAAAAATCTTGAAGAACTTTTTGAAGCCATAATAGAAAGGCTTGAAGGAAAAGGCTACAATCTTATGTGTAGTACAGATGAAAAAAACAGCGGCGATATAAAAGTTGCTCTCATCGGGCGGCCGAATGTTGGGAAATCTTCGCTGTTTAACATGCTTCTTGGAACAGAAAAAGCTGTGGTTTCAGATATTCCGGGCACAACTCGTGATCCGGTTGACCAGAGAGTAAGGATAAATGATAAGAACTATCTTTTCATTGATACCGCAGGACTTCGCAAGAAGTCAATAATTGAATACGGTTCAATCGAGATGTTTTCAAACGTCAGAACGGTTAAGTCCATAGAAAAAGCTGATGTAGTAGCCGTGCTTATAGACTCTACTCAGGGAATAACGGTGCAAGATCAGAAAGTTGCAGGACTTGCGGAAGACAGGGGGAAAGCAACGGTAATTGTCCTAAACAAATGGGATGCCGCACCTTCTGAGCTTAGAGACAAGAAAGTACTGAAAAAGGCAATAGAAAAAGACTTGTACTTTATAGACTACAGCCCGGTAGTTATGACCTCGTGCCTTGAGCGGACAGGCTCTGCCGACCTTATGGCAGCCATAGACAAAGCGTATGCTTCATATACCAGACAGATTCCTACAAGCGCTCTTAATGCAGCGCTGGAAAGATTTTTAATGGTTACGCCTCCGCCGGTAAGAGGAGGAAAGAGAATAAAGTTTACGTTTGTGACACAGGTTGGTGTAAAGCCCCCTGTCTTTACATTCTATGTAACCACACAGGATGAAGTTCCCAAGAACTACCAGCAGAGTCTTAGGAATATGATAAGAAATTATATTGATCCATATCCCGGTTCTCCGCTTTTTTTAAAGTTTATTTATAAAGAAGAAAAACAATTAAAAAGTAAAAATAAATCTTCCCGGGGGTGAGTTTTTATGGGCGAGTACATTCTCTGGATTATTATAGGTTATCTCTGCGGTTCAATACCTTTCAGCTACATTCTTCCGCTTTTCAGGGGAGTTGATGTAAGAAAACTCGGAAGCGGAAATGTGGGCGGAACTAATGTATTAAGAAACATGGGTCCTGTAATGGGTGCTCTTTGTATGATTTTAGACGGTGCAAAAGCTTTTGTGCCTGTAATTGTAGCAATAAACCTCTATTCGGC
>CALMRR010000057.1 GCA_937871925.1 uncultured Petrotoga sp. | reverse complement strand
GTGTTCTTTTTTTCCAAACTTAAGAACATTAAGATGAGACAGGTCGAATTTTTCTAGGAGAGGTTCGTCACCATTTATGACCACCATTCCGTTTTCCATACCGCTAATTATCTTCATCTTTTCACAGGCAATATTTTCCCTTGTTTTTAAAAACTCAAGATGTGAAGAACCTATATTTGTAATAAAACTTACGTCAGGCCGGAAGTAGTCAGACAGGAGCTTCACATCTCCGGGCTTGCGCAGTCCCATCTCAAGTATGACGATTTCTTCGCCTTTATAATCGTTTAGAACAGAAAGCGGAAGACCAATTTCGGTGTTGAAATTTCTGTAAGGTCTGAAAACGCTTCCTGCACGGGTCATCAGATTATAAAGAAGCTCTTTGGTAGTGGTTTTTCCTGTTGAACCTGTTACAGCTATTTTAAGCTTTGCAGTACTTTTGAGTATTGAAGACGAAAGTTTCAAAAGTTCGGTTACCACATCCTCCACAAGAATAGTTTCTCCTTTGTAGTCACCGGATTTTTGAACTATACAGCAGCTTGCACCTTTTTCAAAGGCCTGGTTCACATAGTCGTGCCCATCAAGATTCTCTCCTTTGAGAGCGATGAAGACCCCCCCTGGTTCCACGTTTCTGGAGTCTATAAAAAACTTTCTTCCTTCTTTCCACAAATTTTCAATGCTCATTTTTTCATGCTCCTCTTAAGATTTTCTATTATCTCTCCCGCGACCTCGTAATCATTGAATTTGATCTTTTTACCGTTTGAAAACAATTGAAACTTTTCATGTCCTCTTCCCGCAATAACAACTATATCGTCCCTGTTCGCAAAGTTTATGGCTGCATCTATGGCCGTTTTTCTGTCAGGAATGACAATGAAGTTCTTTCTTACATCCAGTCCCTGTTTTATGTCTTCGATGATCTTTTCCGGTTCTTCATCCTTTGGATCATCATTGGTTATAACGACTATATCGGCATATCTGCTTGTTACTTCACCCATCATAAACCTTTTACCGACATCGGCGTTGCCACCTGCTCCGAAAACAATTATTACACGACCTTTTGAAACCATTCTGGCTGTTTTCAGTACTTTTTCAAGTGCGTCCGGAGTATGTGCAAAATCAATTACAACTGAAAATCCAAGAGATTTGCTGGTGGGTACAAGCTGAAATCTTCCCGGGACACCTTTGAAAGTTATGATTCCGTGTTTTATCTCCTCGTCAGTAAGCCCGAAGTACTTTGCAGCGATTACCGTATTAGTTATGTTGTAGGCATTAAACTCTCCGATTATGGATGTATAGACAGAGATATCGTTTCCCTGTGGGGTTTGTATTTTGAAGTTCATCTGATATATATTGCAATTGATGTCCTTTATTCTGTAATCTGCTTTCTCGGACTGTCCGTAAGTTATGATGCGTTCGGACGGAAGACGTATCTTACTTACATCTATCTCATCTATGTTTACAGATGCGATTCCATTAGGTTTAAGGTAATCTACCAAAGAGAGCTTGGTTGCTTCGTACTCTTCAAAATTTTTATGGTAATCAAGATGGTCTCTTGTGATATTAGTAAATGAGATCACATCAAATTTAAGATTCTCGATTCTTTTTTGTGCTATGCCATGGGAAGATATCTCCAAGTTTATGAAATCAATTTTGTTTTCCTTGGCCTTCTTAAGCACGTCAACTATTTCCAGCACAC
Source organism: uncultured Petrotoga sp. (assembly GCA_937871925.1). Classification (GTDB taxonomy): domain Bacteria; phylum Thermotogota; class Thermotogae; order Petrotogales; family Petrotogaceae; genus UBA5851. Next base: position 8,479 of record CALMRR010000057.1, on the reverse strand, counting down.
CCGGAGTTGTATTATAAGGTTCATCTATAAGCTCGTCATTTACTCTTATTTCGACTGTACTCATAAGAACCGAGTCCCTATGAGATTCCCTCATAAGATGATGCATAAGACATACACAAGTAGACTTTCCGTTGGTTCCCGTTACAGTAAAAAACCTGAAATCTTTTGGATCGACATCTGCCATGAGGTAAGCAATATCTGCAAGAGCTTTTCTGGCATCCTTCACCAGTATATAGTCAAACTGAAGTTCAGGCGGAATTTTTGATTTGTTTTGAAGAATGACAAGGCTGACCTCGTGTTTGACCGCTATATCTATATAATCATGTCCATCGACCTTGGGTCCTTTGATAGCTACGAAAATATCGCCTTTTCGTGTTTCTTTGCTGTTGGATGTCAGACCGTATAACTCATATTCTAGCTGTTTTGATACTCTTTTCTTTACAGTCTGGCCTTTAAGACACTCTATTACCTGATTAAGAGTAATCATAAGTCATTCCCTCCCAAAAATCTTTAATTTTCCGCACCTTTTTAATTTTACATCTATTTTTAGACTTTGACAAGTTTTTTATCTTCAATCTTTGTTCAGAGAGCATTAAGATAATGTAATCAATAATTAACCTTTTTATTTGGCAAAAATAAAAGTTTTTGCTATAATACTATTAGCACTCAAAAAAGAGGAGTGATAAAAATGGGTCCTGACTTAACAGAAAGGCAGAAAGATGTTCTGATGGCCATAGTGACGCTTTATATCAAAAATCAAAAACCGGTGAGCTCTGATGATGTGCTGAGCAACACCAGAATGAATACCAGCAGTGCTACTGTTAGGAATGACATGCAAAAGCTCCAGCACCTGAAGTATATATTTCAGCAGCATACAAGCGGAGGAAGAATTCCTACCGACCGTGCTGTCAAACTTTACTTCGATGTGGTCAAAGAGCTTTATTCCAGCAGTTCATCCGTTCTTGATATTCCAAAAGAGTATAAGTTTTATGATCTCAACCTGATGTTTGAAAATGTATCCAAGATGATATCAAATACCCTTGAGTCGCTTGTAATATTTGAGTATCCGAATCCGAAGTATCTTTATATAACCAGAGTGGTTGTGACTCCGGTGACTGAAAGTCATTGCGTCATAACCCTTCTTACCAGTCTTGGACTTACGATTTCACGTACAATGGAGATATACGATCTTCCTCATCCTAAAGAACTGGAAAGCCTGTTGAATAAAGGACTTACAGGTAAATCTCTCTCTGAGGTGTTCTCGGCTGTGAAATTGCAGTCTGTCCAGGCCCAGGATGAGAGAGTGATAAACATGTTCAAGCTGGTAGAAGGTCTTGTAAATGAATTCTCAAGAATCAAGTATACTACAAACGGCTTTGATATTCTGATATCTAAAAATAGGCCGCCCATAGAAAGTATTGAGGTGCTTGCATGTATTGTCAGTAACGATAAGATAAAGGAAGAACTTTTCAGAGATCTGACCGCCAACAGGGATATCAATCTTTGCCTTGGAAATGAGCTGGTGACGGGGGAAGCATACAGGCCATTAAAAAATTTTGCTTTTTTCTATACTTCGTACTGTAATGGTATGAACCCTGTAGGAAGGATCTTTGTTATTACAAATAAATTTTCCGACTACGAAAAAAACTATAAAGTTATTAATGAATATACATCAAGATTTTCCGAGATAATATCTAAAAATCTTTAAAAAATAGATCTGGAGGTGCAGCATGTCTCAGGACATAAAAAAAGAGCAGGAACAAGCTATAAATGAACAATCAAGTGCAGGTGACACTGCAGAAAAGCAAGAGTGTCAGAACAATACAACCGAGTATGCGGAGCTTGAAAAAAGCAAGGAAAGGATCTCCGAACTTGAGCAGGAAGTAATGAAGTTCAGAAACGCTGCTATACAATTGAAAATAGATTTTGAAAGTTTCAAGGATATAGTGGACAGAGAGAAGAAGAATATAGAGGTAAAAACCAAAGAGGATACTTTGAAAAAGTTTATACCTGTCTTTGAAAAGTTCAGTATATCAATGAAGTATTCGGACGGTTCTGATTTTGCAAAAGCTATGGAGATGGTATTCAGAGATTTTATTAACGCCTTTGAAAAATGTGGATTAACGTTTATTCATCCTGAAAAATCAGATCAGTTTGATCCTTTTGAGCATGAAGTAATCGATAAGTATGAAACCTCTGAAGTAAGTGAGTATCATGTCTTTGAAACCAAAACCTACGGCTACAAGCTTAACGGTACGGTTTTACGTGCCGCACAGGTTGTCGTGGCAGTCAAACCTAAAGAGAAGAAAGAGGAAGTTAAAACGGAGAGCACGGAAAAGTCTGAAGAAGGTGAAAAATAATGCCTCAGAAAAAAGATTATTACGGTACGCTCGGGGTGTCAAGAGATGCTTCGCTTGACGATATAAAGAAGGCGTACCGGCTTCTTGTAAAGGAATGGCATCCCGACAGGCACTTTGAGGATAAGAAAGTTGCTGAAGAAAAGTTTAAAGAGATTCAGGAAGCATATGAAGTTTTAAGCGATCCTGAAAAGAAAAAGCTATACGACAGATTTGGTTTTGTTCCGGAAAACGGTGGAACGCCAAACTCTGATGGTTATTCTGGTTCCGGAGGATTTGAAGATGTCTTTAAGGACATATTCGGTGAAGGCAGGGCAGGATCAGGCCCTTTTTCTGATTTTTTTGATATGTTTTTCAATGAATCTTCCTCCAAAGGTCAGAGAAGAACTTCTCAGCCCCCTCAGAAAGGTGAAGATATAAGAGTTAACGTCACTATGGATATGAGAGAAGTACTTGAGGATACTCAAAAAACAATAGAGTATAATAAGTATGAGACTTGTTCCGCATGTCACGGAAATGGGTCGGAACATGGAGCATCTTTCAGAAAATGTCCTAGATGTAATGGAGAAGGTACTATACATGAAGAACAGAGAACTTTTTTCGGAGTGTTTGTAAAAACATATCCTTGTCCCACATGTAACGGCACGGGGAAGATAGTAGAAAAAAAGTGTTCTGTCTGCAGCGGTGCCGGAAAGACCTTTAAAAACGAAAAGTTTGTCATAACTATTCCAAGCGGGGTCGAAGATGGTTTCATATTAAGGGTAGCAGGGAAAGGAAACTCAGGAAAGAACGGCGGGCCAAACGGCGATCTGCTTGTTGGGATAAGAGTAAATCCGGATAAAAGGTTCGTTCGTAAGGGCACAGATCTTGAAACCCAGGTTGAAATAGATTATCTGCAAGCGCTTTTAGGCGATAGGATTAAGATACCGACTCTTGAAGGTGACGTATACGAAAAAATTTCTGAAGGTACCAGTCCTAATACCGTGATCAGACTTAAAGGTTTAGGAATACCTGATTTCAGAACTAAAAAGCGTGGGGATATCTATGTGAGGATAAACGTAAAGATAGATAAGCCTTCAATCCGCGAAAAAAAGCTTCTCAAGGAGCTTGCACAGATGCGGGGAATCAGCGTCGAGTAAATTCTTGCACGAGGTATTTTGGCACAGACGGGAGGAGCATATGGCTTTGAAATTAAGAAGACCTGTTGATGTCAGACGAACTGCCGTGGATTATATTATAATAACGGCAGGGACTTTTTTTACAGCTTTGGGAATAGTTGTTTTTTTGGTTCCGTTCAATATAGTTGCCGGCGGTGTATCCGGACTTTCTATGGTTACCAACTATCTTTTCAACTGGTGGATAGGTACCCAGATGCTTATTTACAATCTGTTTCTTTTTATACTTGCATTCTGGCTGCTTGGAGTAGGCTTCGGAGTTAAGAGCATATACTCTGCTGTTACTCTTTCTGTTTTTATTGATTTGCTTCAACAAGGGTTTAAACTTGATAAACTCATGCTTGGGATAACCTCTTCGCACTCTGTTGATATGACCCTGTTAAGTGCGGTCTACGGAGCTGTAATAACGGGCTTTGGAGTAGGAATAGTGATATGGAGGGGAGCGACCACCGGAGGCACTGATATCTTGGCTATGATAATGAATAAGTATCTCAGCATATCCGTAGGAACCAGCCTAATAATTGTAGATTCCGCGATAACTGCACTTTCGCTTATCATAAATCCCCTGATACCAATGTACGGGTTAATAACTATTTTTATCTCAAGTAAGGTAATTGACGCAGTTGTGGACGGATTTGAGTCCACACGAACTGTTTTGATTATTAGTGATTATTATGATAAAATTAAAGAAAGAATATATACAGATCTTGACAGGGGTGTCACCTATCTAAAAGGCACAGGAACATATACCAACAAGGATAAGAACATAGTAATGGTGACTGTTCCTCGTACAGAGATAGGGATGTTAAAAAAAATAATAAAAGAGGTCGATCCTGCTTCCTTTACAACAGTACTTTCTACAAATGAAACCATAGGATACGGCTTTAAAAAAATAACCAAATAACTTTATATTAGGTGAGGTGTTATATGGATCCTTCGGGCAGTAGCAGCCCATACTTAGTATGGCAGATTATATCCATTTTTTTCCTTTTGCTTTTGTCGGCTTTTTTCTCATCTGCTGAAACAACTCTTACCACCATAGGCAAACTGAAGATAAAAGAGATGATGGAGAAAAGGGAGGATAGGTTTGCCGGAATAGAGGATTACTTTGCAAAACAAAAACAGTATCTTACCACCATTCTTATAATGAACAATATAGTGAACATTGTTGCTTCGTCTCTTACCACCATAACGCTTGTAAGCATTTTTCCGGGAGACAGTGGAAGAGTCGTGGCTATATCGTCAGGACTGATGACTTTGCTGATACTTACTTTTGGTGAGATAACCCCGAAAGTATATGCGAGGGAAAACGCAGAAAAGCTTTTTAAGTTTTCATACCACATAATAAACATCCTTAATATCATCCTTGCCCCTGTGGTTTGGGTATTTATAAGTATATCGAACGTAGTTATAAAAATTTTTGGAGGGAAAACCATTGTATCCGCTCCGTTTATAACTGAAGACGAGATACTGGGTTATCTTGACTTGGGACATGAAGAAGGAGTAATAGAAAAGCATGAAAAGCTTCTCATGCAGAGAAGCCTTGAAATGCGTGAGATATCAGTTAAAGAGGTTATGACTCCGAGAATAGACATAGTTGCACTTGAAGATACACAGACCATAAAAAACTTAATAGATCTCATTAATGATGAAGGATACTCAAGGATACCGGTTTACAGAGATTCGCTAGATTCAATAGTAGGTATATGTTATGCCAAGGATGTTTTTAAGATACTTAATCAGAACGACAGTTATGAAAAGGTTAAAAATCTTCCGGTAGCTCAGATAATGCACAAGCCTTACTTTGTTCCGATGACCATGAAGGTCAAGGATGTACTGAAGATGATCCTTACAAACAGGGTACACATGTCCATAGTAGTTGATGAATACGGCGGAACAGCCGGACTGGTGACACTTGAGGATGTTCTTGAAGAACTTACCGGAGAGATAATGGATGAGTACGATGATGTTAAAGAAGAAACCCAGTTTTTCAGAATAGATGAGTCTACGCTTCTTTGTAAAGGAACTACTCCTATTAATGATCTTGAAAGGGAGTTTGACAAAGATTTTCCGGAAACCGAATATGAAACATTGAGCGGATTTGTGCTTGAAAAGTTTGAACGTTTTCCCACACCCGGTGAAAAACTGAGCGTTGATGATTTTGAGTTTGAAGTAGTGGCTGTTTCCATGAACAGAATAGAAAAGGTGAAGGTTCATTGTACGGTCAATGATGGAAAAAAAGCAGGAAGTGATGATCATGATATATAAGACGCAGGATGAGGTAATAAGGCAGTTGTATGAACAAGCTCTAAGGGTGCGTGAAAACGCCTATGTTCCATACTCCGGGTTTAAAGTTGGAGCAGCTTTGTTGGGAAAAAGCGGGAAAATTTTTACCGGTTGCAATGTTGAAAACGTTTCTTACGGTCTTACTGTCTGTGCAGAGCGTAATGCCTTTTTTAAAGCTGTTTCTGAAGGTGAAACTTCTTTTGCCGTTTTACTGGTGGTTGCCGATACTCCACAGCCTGTAAGCCCTTGCGGTGCATGCAGGCAGGTCATGGCAGAGTTCGGAGATTTTGAGGTAATTCTTTCCAACCTGTCATATCAGATAAAAAGAATGTTTGTTCACGAACTTTTGCCATACTCTTTTGACAAGGATAATCTTAATGTTGGCAGATAGTGATATGACCTATACAGTGCTTATAATTGATGATTCGCATATAAATAGAATGTTCATAAAAACCGTCGTTGAGGACGGACTTGTTGGTTTTAAGGTGATAGAATGTGAAAATGGTCGTCAGGGTTTAAATATAGCCAAAGAAAAAAGCCCCGATCTTATCCTTTTAGACATAATGATGCCTGAGATGGACGGATATACGGTATGCGGACTGCTTAAAAACGATCCGTCCACCAAGGAAATACCGGTCATATTTTTAAGTGCGTTGTCTGAAATAGAAGATAAAACCAAGGGATTTGAAGCGGGAGGTGTCGACTATATAACTAAGCCGGCCGATCCAAGGGAAATTCTTGCGAGGGTCTTTGCACATGCCAGACTTTACAGGACGCAAAAATCACTTTTAGATTACATAAATAGGATAGACCAAGAGCTTAGCATAGCTCAGATAGTACAGTTTGAACTCCTGCCCAAAAATCTTAGGGTAAACGATCTTAAAATGGAATGGCTTTATCAGATATCAAATAATGTTTCAGGGGATATATTCGGAGTGATACCCTATGATCAACAGAACAGTATTGTTTATATGATCGATGTATCAGGACACGGAGTAGCCTCTGCGATGAGATCAACCATGATAAAGCAGAAACTGGAAAGCATAGTGCTTTCAAAAGGAATAACTGATCCTGAAATTATTGCTAAGAATATAGAAAATGAGCTTTCCGGGATATTTTTTGATGGGGCATACTTTACCATGGTAATTGCAAGGATAACACAGACACAGGTTGAACTTTGCAACTTCGGACACCGTGAACCGATTCTGATTAATCGCAATGGACTGCAGATATTAAACGGATCCGACTTTCCTATAGGATTTGGCATCATAAAGGATATTCCTGTGGCGAAAACAAAGTTTGATTTTTTACGTGATGATGTTCTTATTCTATATACGGATGGTCTTGTAGAAACAACCAACAATGAGAATCTTTCAATTCCTTTTGAAAAAATATTAGATATAATAGGTTCTGTAGAAAACAAAACACCTATAAACATAGTAAACGCAATCTCCCATGAACTTAAATCATTTCTTGTAGATAAACAGCCTGAAGACGATATAACTCTTTTAGTGCTTAAGAGGGAGTAAATTAAATGGATTTTACAGAAAAAATACTTTCGGAAAAACAGATTTATAAAGGTAAGCTTCTTGATGTACGTAAGTACGAGGTTGTTCTTCCAAATGGCTTAAAGTCCGGTAGGGAAGTCATAAAACATATAGGAGCAAGTGCGGTGCTTGCGGTAGATGATGAAAAGAATATTCTTCTGGTACGACAGTACAGGTTTGCAGCAGGGGATCATCTTATGGAAGTTCCTGCCGGAAAGTTTGACAGACATGGTGAAGATCCTTTGGAATGTGCCAGACGTGAACTTGAAGAAGAAACAGGTAAAAAAGCTGAATTCTGGAACTATCTCGGATACATTCTTACAACTCCCGGATTTACAGATGAAAAGATACATCTTTTTCTTGCCAAGGGACTTTTCGACGGGAAAACAAATCCGGATTCCGATGAGTTTATCCAGATTATAAGAGTGCCTTTAGATGAGTTCGAAAAGATGATTACCCAAGGAACAATCAATGATGCGAAAACAATTGCCGTATATGCAAGAGCAAAACTGAGCGGAGGTATATGATTATGAAAGAAGTTAGAGTACGATTTGCCCCAAGTCCCACAGGCTTTCTTCATGTGGGTGGTGCAAGAACAGCATTGTTTAACTATCTTTTTGCCAAGCATCATAACGGAAAGATGATACTCAGAATAGAGGATACCGATGCTGAAAGATCTACAAAAGAGTCCGAGGAACAGCTTATAAGTGCTCTGACATGGCTTGGGATCGACTGGGATGAAGGACCGACTGTGGGAGGACCTTACGGACCTTACAGACAAAGTGAAAGAACTGATATTTATAGACGTAAGGCGGCCGAACTGATCCAGGCTGGATTGGCCTACGAAGGATATGCCTATCCGCAAGAGCTTGAAAAGATCCATGATGCTCTTCTTGAAAAAGGCGAGCCTCCTCATTATACTCAGGAGATGATAAGCAGCTTTGATACTCCGCAAAGAAGGAAAGAGTATGCTGAAAACGGAATGAGTCCTGTGATCTATTTTAAGATGCCACGCAAGGATTATATACTTAAAGATATGATACGTGGCGAGGTAGTCTTTAAAGAAGGTTCTGTAGGAGATTTTGTGCTTATAAGAAGCAACGGGCTGCCCACT
>CALMRR010000056.1 GCA_937871925.1 uncultured Petrotoga sp. | reverse complement strand
ATGCGGAAAAAGTTACCAAAACCATTATCCCAGGAAGTATAAAGGCATTGTAATTACTTATGGTACTGTGCATGCTGTTTGCTCCGACTGTTCCGTAAAGAACCATCCAAAGTATGGGCTGAATCAATGTGATAACTATGGTTATTGGGTTTTGGACTCTCCACTTCATATTTCTGTACAGGATATTCAGCATACTTTTTTATCCTCCTTTACTTCTTTTTTGGAAATAAGATCTATAAAAACGTCTTCAAGGCTTGGACTGGTTATATCCGCCGATTTTACGTAAAAAGGTTTATCTAAAAGTGCTCTAATTATCAGTGGAAAGCTGCTGTCTGAATCATCAGAAACAAAAAATGCAGACTCTCCGCGGATATATGAAGAACTACAGAGCTTTAAACTTTCAATGTACCGGCAACAGGAGGGCAAAAGCTTTGCATCTGTCAGTCCTATCTTTATCATAGAATTTCCTGTGAGTCTTTTAAGTTCATACGGACTTGCTTGAATAAGTTCTTTTCCGTCTTTTATTATACAGATGCTGTCGCTTAGAATATCGGCTTCTTCAAGGTAGTGGGTGGTGAGAAATATGGTGGTTCTGAAGGTCTCTTTTATTTTCTGGATCATATCCCACATGGCTCTTCTTGATTGTACATCCATGCCTGTTGTGGGTTCGTCCAGAAAAAGGACTTTAGGAAAGGATATCATATTCATGGCAATATCTAGCCTTCTTTTTATTCCTCCAGAGTATGTTGATACCGGATATTTTACATAATCAGAAAGTTCAAAACTTTCAATGAGCAGTTTCATTCTCTGATTTATCGTTTTATTGTCAAGCTGATAAAGCCTTGCCTGAAAGATAAAGTTTTCCTTTAGGGACATATGGCTATCTATAGATATGCTTTGTGAAACGCAGGATATCAAAGGTCTTACATCGTCTGGATTTTTTTGGGTATCTATATCCAGGATGAAGGCTTTTCCTTTTGTTGCGAGGCATTGAGTCGTAAGAATTTTTATAAGTGATGATTTTCCGGCACCATTGGGACCCAAAAGTGAAAAAACTTCACCTTCTTTT
>CALMRR010000055.1 GCA_937871925.1 uncultured Petrotoga sp. | reverse complement strand
GTTTAAGCTGCTGCTTTCAGGAAAGTATGACAGTTCCAATGCTTTTGTGACCATTCATCCTGGGGCAGGCGGAACCGAATCTCAAGATTGGGCAAGCATGCTTTTGAGAATGTATATACGCTGGAGCGAGGCCAATAACTTCAAGGTTGAAACTATTGACTACCAGGATGGTGAAGAAGCAGGCATAAAGAGTGCTACGCTTAAGATAACGGGTCCTTATGTCTACGGAAAACTTAAGTATGAAAGCGGTGTGCACAGGCTTGTGAGAATATCTCCGTTCGACTCGAATGCAAGGCGCCATACTTCTTTTTCTTCGGTTAGCGTTATGCCTGAACTGGATGAGGACATAGAGATAGAGATAAGACCGGAAGATCTTAAAATGGACACGTACAGAGCCGGAGGCGCAGGCGGTCAGTATGTTAATAAAACCGACTCCGCTGTAAGACTTACCCATATTCCAACGGGAATAGTGGTAGCCTGTCAGGTAGAGAGGAACCAGCATCAAAACAGGGCAACAGCTATGCAACTGCTTAAAGCAAGGCTTTACGAGATGGAGATGCGAAAGAAGATGGAAGAGAAGATGAAGCTCCAGGGTGATGTAAAAGAGATTTCATGGGGAAACCAGATAAGGTCATACGTTCTTTACCCTTATCAGATGGTAAAGGATCACAGGACGGAGTTTGAATCTTCTAACTCACAGGCTGTGCTTGACGGGGATATAAACGGATTTTTAGAAGCCGAACTGCTTTTTTTTGCTGATGTTTCAAAAGAATAAGGGGTTTGACGTACCGGCAGAGGCAGATAGTTTACAATTGACAAAACTGTTAAGGCGGTGTATAATTTTTGCGAGAGTATTATGATTATCATAAAAGTATAATGGTTCCAGAAGTTTTAGAGTATCTGAACATCAAGGATGACGGAATATATGTTGACTGCACGGCCGGAGAAGGCGGGCACTGCAAGGCTATATACGAGAAAGCCGGCGGGAAAGCCAGAGTGGTAGGCGTTGACGTTGACTATGAAGTTTTGGAAATAGCTGA
>CALMRR010000054.1 GCA_937871925.1 uncultured Petrotoga sp. | reverse complement strand
CATGAGCTGCAACAGATTAACCGATGTATAAATTAAAAGGAAAATGAGAAGCCGCTGAACCTGGTTTGCCGATAAATTAAGGTTTATTAGAACTACATAAAACATAACGGCAAACTTCATTATTATACTGCAATCCTGCATAACCGCCCCTTGAAATTCATCTTTTAAGCATCGTCAATGAGTAGTATATCAGAAAAAAAGAATAAATCATATACATTAGCGAAGGAAGAAAAAATATTGATTTCTGACCTATCTCGGTATTCCCGAAAATAGAAAGCCCAAACCAGTTTATACTGTACTTAAAAATAAGATACAGAATAAGTCCTGTCATACAGATACTGACAGCAAAACATATAAATGCATAAAGCCTGAAATTTCTCCCGGCAGCTCTTTCAAGACTGTAAAGATGCAAAACAAACCCGAAAATAAGTATAGGAACAGCAGAGATTATCATCTCTTTCATATCCAGAGAAAACTGTTCCCCAAGCAGTGCCTGAAGGGTAGTTTTAAAGTACTGCACAAGAAGTCCGGCAAGTATAAGCAAGAGAGATACAAAAATATTGACTGTTCCAAATACCATATCAAGAATTACCGGAAAGGAAAAATGGCTTTTCGTCACTTTGCTTTTATAAAGGTATGTATTCAGATCATTGTCTATAGGTATATGGGATTTTTGACTTTCCGAAGCAGCTAAACGTTCTTTTAAACTTCTGGAGTTTCTTTCCTTTTTCTGAGGTGTCAGATTATCAAGAACTATCTTCGCCATATCTTCACCTACAGTCCTGCAATGAACTCTATAGTTTTCTTAATGTTGCCTAACAGCTTAAGATAAAGATCCCCGAAACTGATTTCCAAAATTTTTTCTGCCGGTATCTTTACCACCGTAAGAACAGGCTTTCTTATGCCCATATCGGGAATCTTGTACGAATCTTTTATAAAATCGTATGCTTTGAATACTTTTGCTTTCATAAGAGACGTCACCTCCATTGAAATCCCTTTATAAGTTGTGTCAAGCTCCT
>CALMRR010000053.1 GCA_937871925.1 uncultured Petrotoga sp. | reverse complement strand
GGTATAGGTTTTGCATACAGTATAGGTTCTTTGACTGCCAGACAGGACTATAAGCAGCTTCTTTTTTATAAAGATAATTCATCATGGATAGAAAGTGTATGGGGATCCTTAAAATAGGAGGAAAAAATGGAAAATCTGGTAAAAAGATTTCTAGAATATGTTAAGATTCATACTACTTCTGACGAAGAGTCTACAACTCTTCCAAGTACCCAAAGGCAGAAGGATCTGGCTGTTTTTCTCAAAAAAGAGCTTGAACAGTTAGGACTTACTGAAATTTCTCTTGACCACAATGGATATCTTATGGCTACACTTCCTGCCAATACTGAAAAAAAGATACCTGTAGTCGGATTAATAGCCCATATGGATACTTCACCCGAGGTGAGCGGAGAGAATGTCAAACCAATGATAATAAAGTACGGCGGCGGAGATATTGTTCTGAATGCCACGCAAGGAATTGTTCTTAAGGCAAGCGAGTTTCCTGAGATAGAAAACTATAAAGGACAGACATTAATAACTACAGACGGAACCACCTTGCTCGGAGCAGATGACAAAGCCGGAATTGCTGAGATAATAACGGCTGTTGAGTATCTTATAAGTAATCCTCATATAAAACATGGTAAGGTCAGAATAGGTTTTACACCCGACGAAGAAGTCGGAAGAGGAACGGAGAAGTTTGATATAAAAGAATTTGGAGCAGATTTTGCATATACTGTAGACGGCGGTCCGCTGGGCGAGCTGGAGTATGAAAATTTCAACGGTGCGAGTGCAGAGTATACCCTTAAAGGTAAAAGCGTTCATCCCGGAACGGCAAAAAACAAGATGATAAACGCTAACCTTATGGTGGCCGATCTTCTTGAATTATTTCCTTTTGCCGAGACTCCGCAGAATACAGAAAAGTATGAGGGTTTTTATCATGTTACCAAGATAACCGGAACAGTTGAGCAAGCCCGAGTACATCTTATAATAAGAGATCATGACAGGCAGGAGTTTGAGTATAAAAAACAGATATGTATGAGAAATGCTATGATACTGAAAAACAGATACGGACAGGACAGAGTTGAGGTTGATATCCGTGATTCATACTCTAATATGAAACAGATAATCCAGGAAAATATGTTTATTGTGGATTATGCGGTAAAAGCTTTCAAACAGTGTGGAATTGAGCCTCATATAGTTCCTATAAGAGGTGGAACGGATGGAGCCAGACTTTCTTATATGGGGCTGCCATGTCCGAACATATTTACCGGAGGCCATAACTTCCACGGAAGATACGAGTATATTCCGGTTTCTTCAATGGAAAAGGCTGTTCAGGCTATTGTTGAAATAATAAAGGTGATTGCTGAAAAATAAAACCCGCGTTAGCGGGTTTTATTTTGATAGTACTCTTTCTATAGCTCCTACATACATTCTGTGATAGTCTTTTTTTGAATAGATGGTCTTATCGATATCAAAGTCAATAAAACCGTTTGGAGAAATATCCTGAAAGTAAAGCTTTCTGCATATGAAAACCAATCTGGCCTGTTGAAAGTACATATATCCGGGATCATCAAAAACAGGTGAAAGCGAAGTTTCTTTAAGCTTATCGTACTGTCTTCCAGATTTGGTGCCGCAAAACTCTAAAACAGCCCTATAGGTTGGGTCAAAGAAGTTCAGAGTAAAAAAGTTGTTCTTTTCTACAAACTCATAAGTATATCTCTGCGGTCTTATGAAGATGAAACAGACTTCCTTGTTCCAAAGTACGCCCATACCACCCCAACTCGCGGTCATAAAGTTGTTCTTTTCTCTGTTTCCTGAGGCAATGATAGTCCATTCATCGTCGAAAAGCCTGGCAACACTTTCGGAAATGTCCTTTACGCTAACTTCTTTAAAGTCCATACTATCACCTTCTTCTCAGAAAGTATATAATGAGAGTATCTCCGTTTCAGTCTCCAAAGCATTTTTTTGAAGTTGTACAACTTCCTGTTTTATATTTTGAACAAACTCCTGGTCTTTTATGGAGGAAAGATTTATAAGCACATTATAGCATGCTGATAGAACCGCTGTTCTGGCAAGCATGACAGATACCGCGGCATCGGAAGCTGCATTTTTATTTCCGTTCAGCAGAACATATCTTGCAAGCTCAAATATTTCAGCTGCACTTTTGGCTGCTTTAAGCGGTATAAGTGATGCATTTTTGGTTTCCTGCTGAATTGTGCTGGTTCTTAATTCTTTCTGTTCTTGGGTGTCTTTTGGAAGCTTAAAGGCTTTCATGACCTTTTCAAAGGCCTTGCTGTCCTCGTCTATAAGTAAGGTTAGCTCTTGACGTATTTTTTCGGACTTAACCAGAATTCCTTTCACATGTTCTTCTTTATCTTCATAGCCTTTTTTTCCTATAGTGAGGTTGGAAACCATTGAAACGAGAGCAGCGCTGATGGCTCCGCTAAGTGCAGCGACACTTCCTCCTCCTGGAACGGAAGAGTCTGAAGCAACTTCATCAATAAACTCTGAAACTTTTTTGTCAATAAGCATTTTCTCCTCCTTTTGAAAAAACTACTTTTCCGCTTTTTATAACAGTCTGAACCGAACTTACTCCTATATGATAAGCAAGGAACTTATATGAAGGAGAGTCAAGAATAAGAATATCTCCTTCTTTGCCTATATCGATAGAACCGATAGTTTTTTCGCGTCCCACAGCGGCTGCACCGTTTATGGTAAGGGCAACGATAATCTCCTCTATGGACATCTTCATGTAAATGGCAGCTAAAGAGATAAGCAACGGTATAGACTCGCTGAAACAGGAGCCCGGATTCATATCTGTTGCAAGAGCAACCGCACAGTCTCTTTCAATCATAAGTCTTGCATCCGCATACTCTTCATTAAGACTGAAAGCAGTAAGAGGAAGCAATGTTGCCACCACATTACTTTTGGACATCTGCGATATATCCTTTGAGCTTGCTTTAAGAAGATGATCGGCAGAGGTTGCTCCGACTCTTGCAGCCATTGCTGCCCCGCCAAAAGGTACTATTTCATCTGCATGTGCTTTGATTCCCATTCCAAGCTTTTTCGCGCTGGTAAGAAGTTTTTCTGACTGTTCTATGCTGAAGACATTTTTTTCACAGAAAACATCGCAGAACTCTGCCAGCTTTTCCTCTTTTACTTTGGGCAGAATATCTGATATGATAAAGTCTATATATCTGTCCGGGTCTTTTTCAAACTCCGGTGCAACAGCATGCGCCCCCATATAAGTACTTACTATGTCGACGGGCTGTTTCGTGTTTAGTTCTTTCATTACCCGCAGCTGCTTCAGCTCCGTTTCCAGGTCGAGACCGTATCCGCTTTTCCCCTCAACGGTAGTTACTCCGAAGGAAAGCATTGAGGCCAGTCTCTTTTTTCCGGTGGAGGCCAGCTCTTCATGTGTTGCTTTACGCGTGGCTTTTACAGAGTTTATGATACCTCCGCCTCTTTGCATAATCTCCATGTACGGTACTCCCTGCAGACGGTCCATAAACTCATCCTGTCTGTATCCGCCGAATATAAAGTGTGTGTGTGAGTCAACAAAGCCCGGAAGCACAGAGCAGCCGTGAGCATCAATAACTTTTATCTGCGTATCAAGCTGATCTGTTTCAACTTTCCCTATAAAAGATATTTTGCCGTTTTTTATAAGAATATCTGCTCCTTCGATCCTGCCTATATCTCTCATCTGTACGCCTTTTTTGGCTGAAAAGCCTGAACAGGTAAGTATCTCAGAAGCGTTTTTTATGAGGAGGCTTTCACGGAAATTGATAGTACCACCTACTCCCAGATTCGTGTTTCGAGGATCTGATTATTTGAAAAATCCTCAAGTCCCAGATAGTACTCCGCTGTATCGATGAGAGCCTGCATAGGCACGAGTCCTACGATCTCACTTCCTACAGGAACCACACCGAAACGTTGAGCTTCTATTTTTACAAGTTCATATGCCCTGTAAAGGGATGTTTTGGTATAGTCTGTCATATTTATGGAGATCTGCACAATATTTCTTTCCTTAAGATCTATTCCGAGA
>CALMRR010000052.1 GCA_937871925.1 uncultured Petrotoga sp. | reverse complement strand
TCATCAATCGCATGGAATATATGTATAAAACCTTCAACTCCCACGCCCGATACAAGCGGATAGGTCAGAAGCGTGGTAAAAGTGGGTCTTATCCCCATAAAATAACCTACGCCAAAGGTTCCCAGTGTAGCACTCACAAGCCCAAAGAAGGTAAGCAGGGTTTCTTTTATATTCTTTTTCCTTGAGAAGTATGTAAATACGGCTATGAAGATAAAAGATACTGCCGTCGGAAGTATAAATCTCTTGCTGACGATGCTCATTATCTTATACATGGCTTTGGGATTTCCCAATATCCTGTCAGTATTATCTTTTCCTATCTTGTCGAAGAACTTTTTAAGACCGTTATTGCTCCATATGTCAAAAGCAGGCTGAATACTGAGGATCATGTATTTTACTCCGTCTTTTTCCATGAAAAAGGAGCTTTTAAGTTCCTGCGGCAGTATCTCCAGTATATTTAAGGAGAACTGGTTAAGATCAGATGAGCGGCTTATTATATCAATTATCTTCAGACTGTCGCTGTAGATATTGTATTTTTTCAGTATGGATGCCACCATTGGATTGGCGATTACTTCAGACAGTCCCTGAACTTTATTTTTTAGGTCAGCATACTTACCTACTTGTTTTTCTATGGTGTCAGGGAGGCTTTCTATGCTTTTTACGGCTCCGGTTGCAAGCAGACGGCTTTTAAAGTCGTCTATATTTTCATCAAACCTTACGGCGCATTTAAGCGAATCGAATGAGGTCTGTCCCATCTTTGACAGAACAAGAACTCCGATTTTGGAAGATTCTGAGCTGGCTGATACAAGACCTGGTGTGGTATACGAAAAGTTAAGGGTTGAAAAAGCCCCTATTATAGAGAAAATAAGTACTATCGGTACCACTATTCTTACAATTGCCTTCCCGTTTTTAGGTATAAAGTAGCTCATCTTTTTGAAGAATTTATTGGTATACTCTTCTATTCTGCTTACCTTAAGACTGGATTTGAATATAGTCATTATAGCCGGAACAACAAAGACCATGACAATAAAGAATACGAAAAGACCCGCAATGGTCATTACCGACATCTGTGTGAATGCTGGCAGTCTCATCAGCAGAAGAGTTGTAAAAACGACAATAGCGGTTACAACACCATAAAATATAGGAGTAAGAGAGTTTTTATAGGTGTAATAGAGAGCGTCTACCATATTGTTGTTCTTCTTGTAATCATTTATAAAACGGGTAAGAAGGTGCTGAGCATAGTCGATTCCGAGTCCTACCGTTATTGAAGCCACGAAGGTGGTTATTATGTTGAGCTGACCGAACATCATCTGGGTTATGCCCATACTTATAACCGTTGCCAGAATAAGGCAGATAAATACAATCGCAGTGGTTATGATATTGCCGAACGCTATATAGAAAAGAGATATGGTAAAGACCATAGTCAAGGTAGTGGTTATGGCAAAGTCCTTTGAAAGAGCTTTGTTTGCTTCATAACTGTATATATAGTTGCCTGTAAGACCTGTCTTTATGCCATGAATCTTTTCTATCTCAGAAAGGTTTTGTTTGACAACCGGAATAACTTCATTTACAAATCCTAAATCTGTGCTTGGTTTTATAAAGCTGACACCCATTATCATAATATCTTTTTCCAAAGAGAGCATATAATAGCTTTTTATAAAGTTGTCATCACTCTGGGATAGACCTTGTTGTAGATTGTAAATTCCGTCCAGTGTGTCATAAAGATACTCGAAAGATTTGAAATCGTATGGATTGGCACTTTTTACGGCATCAAAGACGTTATTGACATTCTGGGTAATCTGCTCTATTACTTCGGTGTTAGTTACGTTTAAAAAACCGGATGAAAGGAAAAAGGTCATATCTGTTTTTATAAACTCTTTAAGATTTTTATAGGTACTCATTCTATCGTAGAAATTTTTAGCTACAACCTGTGGATCAGTCTGCGGTTTCAAAAAAAAGGCCACTATCATTACGTCCGTGTTTCCCATAGCATTCTGTTCTCTGTAGTAGTCAAGGATTATGGGGTCATCCTGGGGCATAACCTTCATGATATCCGAATCTACACCAAGCTTGGTGGTCATGTATCCAAAAAAAACAGTTGCAATAAGGAATGCCACTAATATATACTTTGCCTTGTTTATTACAAAAAGGGTCAGTCTTGAATAAAAATCCTTCATATAAACCACCAAAGAAGGAACAGCTCAAAACTTATCCCGATTATAAGAGAAAAACAGTTTTTATTTTTTATGTCTATATAGCTTCTTAATCCCTGCATCCAGATGAATGAAGCAATGAGAAAATCTTTTCCCAACGCACCGAAAATAAGCGGGGAAAAGGTGATAATATAAGGGATAAAAAGATTTTTATCAGAAAAAATATTTCTTGCACTTGCCCCTAAGTAGGCGGTCACAAACAAAAAAGCACTGGCTTTCCAATTGAAAAGCCATACCGGAGTAAATAAAAATATAATAATTATTATCAAAGGAATCAGAAGCGATTCTTTCTTATGCTGGAAAATCTTTGAAGGTCTGAAGATGGCATTGAAAAAATCAACAAGCATTTTGGTTTATTCCCCTTTAAAACTTATCAACTTTAGGTCACTGCTGACAGTTATACCGTTATTTTTTAACAGGGAGAGAGTTACGTCAATTTCATCTGTCCCTAATAGTCTTGAATCAAGAACTACTCCTCCGGAATTCTTAAGACCTTCAACGAAGCTTTTTTGAAATCCACCTTTTTTGTACATGCTCTTATCAAAGATGAAGTAACGAGTCTTTATATAAGTCATGTTTGACGGAGGAATTTTTGAAAAATCTATAAGAAAAACCCTTGGGATGTACCGTATATAAAAGTTCTTAGAACTCAGAGTGTATCCGTTGATTATTGTGTCAAAGTACTTTATTTTTTTTACTTCCTCAAAAGACTCCTTTTCAATCGAAACGGCGAGATTTTTGAGCTCATCGTAAAGATCTTTGTTTAAAGGTTCAAGATAAAGTATCTGTTCTTTCAAGTCATATCGGTACTTTCCTATGAAGATTTTATAATCAATCATTCCAAAAGAAAAGGCGGATATATTCTTGACAGAAGAAAAAGAGTCTATTATACTTTTGGTATTGAAACTCTGTTTTATGGTAAGAACAGGTGTTTTTTCTATGACAATATACTCTCTGTCCGTCTTACCGTAAAAAACATATAAGAAGAAAGAGAGAACGGTTGTCAGTATGAGCATTACTGCCAGCCAGCCATAGACTCTCAAATTTATTTCCCTCCGGACTTTTCCGTTATTACTTCAAACGCTTTCAAGAGCTGTGAATCGGCAGAAAGGTTTATATACGGTTTGTTTGTGGTACTGAGCATAGCTTCGGTCGTTTCGCTTTCCGAAGGCTTAACTGATTTAAGTTCAACCGCAGGATTATCAATATCTATATCCGGATCGATACCCTTAAGATGTATATCTGTGCCGTTGGGTGTAAAGTAATGACCTATGGGCAGCCATACCTCTCCGCCGTTTGGGAGCTGTATAGGTCTCTGAACAGTAGCTTTTCCATAAGTCTGCTTTCCTATTATTGTAGCGATGCTGTTATCTTTAAGAGCTCCAGTAAGAATTTCCGAAGCTGAAGCGGATCCCTTATTTACAAGTACAACTATGGGGATATCCTTCAGAAAATTGACATATTTTTCTGGTTCAGGTATCACGGTTTCTTCCTCGCCGTTGTAATATCTTACGGATACTATCTTTCCGTTTCTCACGAACATTGAGCCTATATCTATTGCGACATTAAGAAATCCTCCCGGATTGCTTCGCAGATCCAGAACCAGTCCATCCTTAGACTTTGAGATAAAATACGAAAGAGCAGTTTGCATTTCTTCGTAGCTTTTTTCGGCAAAGTTGGTGAGCCTTATATAGGCGATTTTTTTATTGTTATACTCAATAAGATCATACTGAACTGATTTGGTCTCTATTTTGGCTCTGGGTACCTCTATTATCTTTGTTTCATCCCAACCGTCCCTGAATACTTCAAGTTTTACGGCTGTACCTGGTTCTCCCCTCATTCTGTCTACCGAAGGAGTATAGCCAATCTGGGAAACAGGTGATCCGTCAACTGTTATTATGTAGTCATTGGGGAGTATCCCGGCTTTCTCTCCCGGTGTACCTGACATGGGACTAACCACAACTATGGCTTTCTTAGCGGTGTCGTACCTTACTGTAAGTCCTACTCCGCCGTATTCCTTGCTTTCTTCTATTCTGTTTTCGTTGGTCTGGCGTTTGTCAAAGTACCAGGCAAAGGGGTCATCAAGTCCTGAAATCAGACCATCAAGGGTGGAGTCGAGTATTTTTTCATAGTCAATATTTGACTTATCGTAGTAAATATTATCGATATAGTATAAAAGCATTAAGATAGGATCCTGGTACTGCTGTTCATAGATATCCTGGATTTTTTTCTGGGAAGCGGCTGCAAAGATCCAAGAAGAAAAAAAGACAGATACTATTATTACTATTGATATAGCTGATTTAATTTTCCTGCTCATAGTACTCCTCTCCCTCCAATTTAGTTTTCCCTAAACCTAGTGTCTTCCTTGCAAAAATAAGAAATGCCGTATGCCCTACCATTATGTCCGACGGCCTGAGTCTGTATGGATTGGTTTTATACCTTCTGATAAATGTTTCCCATACATCAATCTTTTTGAACTCAAAGTTTCTCATGGCCAACAGAATTTCTGAAACTTGGTTTGTTGTAGGAACAAGCACTCCCAGCATGCTGGAATTTCCCATAGCCCCGTAAACTATATCCATATAATCTTGGGGATTAGGAAGGTCTAGAAAAACTGAATCGAAGTTGGTTTCATCTATTCCGTCCTTTATATCCCTGTTTTTAAAAATAACATTATCGTACTGCGAAAATTTCATGAGATTGGTTCGTGCCAGATCGATAAAATCCTGTCTTTTTTCGTAGGAGAAAACCTTTCCTTCAGCTCCTACAATCTTTGAAAAGATACCTGTAGCCCCTCCGCTTCCACATCCTGCCTCAAGAATCGTATCTCCGGGTTTTATCCCAAGGTTGAGTATAACATATCCCAGGTCTTTGGGATATGCAATCTGGGAAGCACGCTTAAGTTTGAAGATGTACTCGTCATAAGTTGGTCTTGCAACGATAAATCGGGCTCCTTTATTTGATTCGCCTGTATAACCGTACTCCTGTCCGATGAAGCTTGCGGTATCAATACTGCCCTTGTGGCATGAAGATTTATTTCCGTCAGCCTTTATGAGAAGGGTAGTATCGTCCTCAAAGTATATAAGGACAAAATCGTCCTGGTTTATTGTTCTCAAATCACATCCTCCTAAATTTTGAAAGGTTCTCGATAAGTTCGTTTATGAGTTTCTCATCCTGTGTGGACTCGTATTTTATAAAACAATTTCTGGCATATTCTTTTACTATTTCTTTGGCAGTGTTGTCTAGAGCACCTGATATGGCACTGAGCTGGGTAAGTATCTCCACGCAGTTCCTTTCCTGTTCAACCATGTTCTGTAAACCCTTTATCTGTCCCTCTATCCTTTTCAGCCGGTTCATAATCTGTTTTTTTGCCACTGTCAACCCTCCTGCCGTTCATAATTCATATTAATTATACTACAATTAAGATTTTTACGATACTTTTTTAAAATAAAAACGAACAGGAAAAATCAATTTATTCGTACTTGGCCAAGATATCAAAAGGAAATCTCCAGATATGGCATGAAAGCGCCTAAAAGAAAACCCAAAGCCGATGCCGCTATTACATCGGATGTCCAGTGCTTGTCTTCAATGATTCTCATGGCTGAAACGGTTGCCGGCAGTATGTAAAGCCACTGTCCATATTTTTGTGCATAAGGAGTGACAACCGCCCATGCAACGATTGAATGTCCGGAAGGAAAGGAAAGGTAGTTGTCAGAAGCTGCTGCTAAGCCCATAAAACTGTTTTTCCCTTCTTCCATGAAGGGGCGGGCTCTGCCGGTTGCATGTTTGAGCAGATAACCAACTGCTGCACTTGCAGCTCCGGCCTGAAAGGAACGAAAAGCAACATCCTTAAATTCAGGACTGTCAAAAAGAAAAGACGATATCAATAATGCCGAACTTATACCAAGACTTATCTTTGCATCGGTTAAAGAATCAATCGAAAGGTTCTCAATTTTTGGTACAGTCAAACGTATCTGTTCATCAAAAAGGTATGCTGCTGCCAAAGCCGAGGCCGAGACC
>CALMRR010000051.1 GCA_937871925.1 uncultured Petrotoga sp. | reverse complement strand
TATGAAATTAAAGTTAAAGATGTAAATGGTGCCGGTGATGCTTTTGTGGCAGGGTTTGCTTATGGAATGTCTATAAAAAAAAGCATTAACCAGTCGATAAAATATGCAATAGCAGCCTCATGTATAACATTAATGTCAGAAAAAACAGTTTCAGAAGATATTTCGTGTGCAAGTATTGAAAAATTTCTTAGTGAAAGAGGTGAAAAATATTGAAAATGTATGAAAAGTATCTTGATTATTCAGAAGACGTAGCAGCTGCATTAAAAAATCATCTTCCGATAGTTGCACTTGAATCTACTATAATATCACATGGTATGCCGTTTCCACATAATATTGATACTGCAAAACAGGTGGAAAAAACAATAATTGATAACGGGGCTGTACCTGCTACTATTGCAGTAATTGACGGTAGAGTAAAAATTGGTCTTTCTGATGATGATATGAATTTTCTTGCTACATCAAAAGATATTATAAAAGCCAGCAGATTAGATCTTCCAGTTGCAGCAGCAACAAGGATGAACGCTTCAACAACTGTTGCGGCAACAATGATATGTGCGCATATGGCTGGCATAAATGTTTTTGTAACAGGTGGAATCGGTGGCGTACACAGAGGTGCTCAACAGACTTTTGACATTTCGGCTGATCTGCAGGAGCTTGCTCATACAAATGTTGCTGTTGTTTGTGCAGGAGCAAAAGCTATTCTTGATCTTAGATTGACAATGGAGTATCTGGAAACTTTTGGTGTACCTGTCTTAGGCTGGAAAACCGATGAGCTTGCAGCTTTTTATTCGAGTAAAAGCGGAATAAAGGTGAACTATAGGGTTGATGATGAAGTTACTGCGGCAAAAATAATAAAAGCTAAATGGGAAATGGGAATAGATGGCGGAGTTATCATTGCTAATCCGATTCCACAAGAGTATTCAATGGATCCAAGGGAGATAAACGATGCAATTGACAGGGCTCTTGAGGAAGCTGAACGAAATAAGATTTTTGGTAAAAAGCTTACTCCTTTTTTATTGGAAAAAATTAAAGAACTTACATCTGGTGAAAGTCTTGAGTCTAATATCGCATTAATAAAAAATAACGCCTATGTAGGCGCATTAATTGCCAGAGAACTGAATAAAAATTAAGTAAAACAAGGGGGACATAGGATGAAAATAGGAATTATAGGGATAGGTACTATTGGAGGGATATTTTTAGAGAAGTGCCTAGCTACATCTTTTATAGAAAAAATAAATATATACGATAAAGAAAACGACAAGATTCAGCATTATAAAAATAATAGAATCAAGGTCTGCAAGTTTCCTTGCGAGGTTGTTGAAGAATCAGAAAATATTATACTTGCTGTAAGGCCTCAGGATTCAATGGAACTTTTTTCTGAAATATCCAAAAGTGATCTTTCTGAAAAGGTTATAATCAGCACTATGTCAGGAGTATCAATTCAGGTACTCAGAAATAGTCTGGGATGTTCCAATATTTTGAGGATTATGCCCAACGTTGCATGTTCTGTCGGAAATGGAGTCATAGCAGCGGACTTTTCTGAATCTTTTGATGAAACCAGTAAGCCAGAACTGATTCAGCTTATATCAAAATTGGGAAAGATCTTCATAATGGATGAAAGATACTTTCCTGCACTCACCTCTATAAGCGGTAGTGGTCCGGCTTTTATTTTTGTCATAATAGAGTCGTTTATAGATGCCGGTATAAAGATGGGGCTTTCTTATGACCTTGCATACTCTATTGTCATGGAGGTATTTGATGGGTCGGTAGAAATGATGCGTCAGAGTAAAAAGCATCCTGCCGAATTAAAAAACAAAGCTACTTCACCTGCAGGTACAACCATAGAAGGTATATATACTCTTGAAAATGAAGGGCTGCGGGGTACTATTATGAAAACTCTTATAGAGTGTTATAATAAAGCCAAACAGTTTGACAGTTCATTAAAAGGAGGGATAAAACTTGAGGAATGATCTGCAAGAAAGGTTTTTCAGATTACTCGAAACCGAGAGCAAAGACGATCTTATTTCTTTTATTTCAGAGCTCTTACAGCAGGAAAAGATGAAAGTATTTGATATCTACGATGAGCTTTTGATTCCTTCACTCAATGAGTGGTTTTGCCAGGAAAAGGAGCAACGTCTATGCGTTTGGCGTGAACATGTGAGAAGCAGTATTATAAGAGCAATTATAGAGATATCATATATCTATCTTTTAAAAGAAAGAAAAGAACTTTTGGAAAAAGGTGAGTTAGTGCTTTTAAATAAAAGAGTGAGTATAGTATGCCCTTCTGAAGAGTATCATGAAATAGGGGCCAGAATTGTTGCAGATTATTTTTATATGAACGGCTATGATGTGCTTTTTGTCGGAGGAAATACTCCGAAAAATGAGTATGTTGATGCTATTGATATTATAAAGACTGATTATATTGCTATAAGCGTTACTAACCCATATAATATTATTATTACTCAGAAGACGATAGAACATATAAGAAACGAAGTTAAGGCAAAGAACATAAAACAGCCGATAATTATTGTAGGAGGAAAGGCTTTTTATAATAAAGAGCATATTGCTATGCAGATCGGCGCAGATAAAGTACTCCACTCGTATGAAGATATAAAGGCATTGGCGGAGGTGGATAGAAAATGAATCTGTCCTTGAAGCTTGCTCTAAGATTTCTAAAATCCAATAAAGGTCAAACAGTGCTTATAATAGCTGGAATTGCAGTGGCTGTAGCCATACAGTTGTTCATAGGACTTCTTATAAAAGGTCTTCAGATAAGTCTTGTTCAAAAGACAACAGGCAATACTCCCCAGATAACTATAACTTCTACTACTGACGATAAACTTATAAAGCAATGGGAAGAGTTAAGCGGGGAAATTCAATCCTATGCAAGCGAGTATGGTTTGAAAACTGTCACACAGACTCTTACATTTCCCGTGGTAATAACTTTTTCCGGTAAAAGTTCCAATCTTCTCATAAGGGGATTTGATTTTGAAAGTTCAAAGTCATTATACGATATCAGTAATAAATTGATAGTCGGTAATCTTCCGACTCATGACAATGAAGTTTTAATCGGAGATGAGCTTGCAAAAGATCTAGGAATAAAAATTGGAGATAAACTCAATCTTTTTGTTTTTAGGCTCTTTAAGACCAAAGAGCTTTATGTTAGCGGTATATTTGATTTTGGAGTCTCTTCTATAAATAAAAACTGGATTGTTACTACACTTGAAAATGCACAGATGATAAATAATTCTCAGGAGTACGTTTCGGCTATAGAGATTACTGTTGATAAACTTTTTGAAGCCGATAAAATCTCAGCTTCTCTAAGAGAAAAGATTCAAAGACAGGATATACTTTTTGAGGATTGGAAAAGTTCAAATGAACAACTTCTCAGCGGGCTTAATGGTCAAAGTATATCCAGTATAATAATCCAGGTTTTTGTTATAATTTCTGTATGTCTTGGAATTGCAAGCGTACTTATAATAACAGTACTTCAGAAGTCAAAGGAAGTAGGAATACTTAAAGCTATGGGATTAAAAGATTCCCAGGCAAGTCTTGTATTTCTGTCCGAAGGTTTTTTACTTGGAATGATGGGGGCAGTTGCAGGTATAGTATTAGGAGTTATACTGTTATTCTTTTTTACTACCTTTGCTGTAAACAGTGATGGTTCGCCAGTTGTTCCTATTATTTTTGATTATACTTTTATAGTAATATCTGGGATAATAGCCGTGGCAGCATCAACAATATCAGCTATCCTTCCGGCAAAAAAATCTTCAAAACTTTCTCCGGTTGAGGTGATAAGAAATGGCTGAAGTCATAAAAATGGAAAATATTAACAAGTACTATGGCGATTATATCAAAACACAAGTACTATATAATATAAACCTGCAAGTTGAGGAGTCATCATTTAACTCAATTATAGGGGCTTCAGGAAGCGGAAAATCTACGTTGCTTAATATTCTTGGTACTCTTGACAGGCCCTCTGACGGAAAGGTTTTTATTGACGGGAATGAAGTATCAAGTTTAAATAATTCGCAATTGGCTATGATACGCAATAAATACATAGGATTTGTTTTTCAGTTTCATTATCTTTTAAGCGAGTTTACAGCGTTGGAAAATGTTCTTCTTCCATACCAGATTAGCCGAAAAACAGTACCTGATGAGATTAAAAAACGTGCTGAAGAACTTTTGGACATAGTCGGTTTAACAAAGGTAAAGAACAATCTTGGATCAAAAATGTCCGGAGGTCAGCAGCAGCGTACTGCAATCGCCAGAGCACTTATAAATAATCCGAAGGTAATTCTTGCCGATGAACCTACAGGCAATCTTGACTCTGAAAGTACCGAAAATGTATACACGCTTTTTCGTGATATAAATAAGAAGTTCGGCACAACCTTTATTATTGTTACACATGACCGTAAGATTGCAGAAAAAACAGATAGAATAATTGAAGTACGTGATGGTAAAATATTTTTGGATTATACCAAATAAGACTAAGGAGATTTTAAATGATTTATATAAAAAACGATAGTTTTGATCCCAAATTTAATCTGGCACTAGAAGAGTATGTTCTGAAAAACTTCCATAACGATACATACTTTCTTTTGTGGCAGGATAATCCTACAGTAGTAGTAGGAAGAAATCAGAATACAATAGAAGAAGTTAATTTGGATTATGCAAATCAGAACAGTATTAATATAGTCAGAAGACTCTCAGGAGGTGGGGCAGTATACCATGATCATGGAAATCTGAACTTCACTTTTATAGTCAAAGATGACTCCTATAAAGATAAAGATTTTAAGACCTTTACTATTCCAGTAATAATGGCTCTGGAAAAGCTTGGAGTAAAGGCTGATTTTACTGGAAGGAACGATATTACAATTAATGGAATGAAGTTTTCTGGTAATGCTCAGTATCATTATAAAGGTTATGTATTGCATCATGGAACTATATTGTATAATTCGGATTTAAATATAGTTGCAAATGTATTAAATGTAAAAAAAGAAAAAATTGAATCGAAAGGTATAAAATCAATAAAATCCAGAGTCACAAATGTATATGAACATTTACATAACAAAATAGATATAAACACATTCAAAGAATTTCTGAAAAATT
>CALMRR010000050.1 GCA_937871925.1 uncultured Petrotoga sp. | reverse complement strand
CGGTAGCTGGATACGGAATGGCCGCCAAAATATTCCACCTTCCCGTTTTATCTTGCATTGAAGAGTTTAATATAAAAAAACTTTACAGTCCATCCATAAAAAATGCAGACGATCTATACAGCAACATCGAAAAAACTGCAAACATAAACAGTCTGATGACCCCGGAAATAGACCTGGCAGTTATTGCAACTCCAAACCATACCCACTATGAACTGGCCAAACTGTTTCTTGAAAACGGAAAAAATATTGTTGTTGAAAAACCCTTTACCGTTACTTCTGCTCAGGCACAAGAGCTCGAAGAACTTGCCGCTAAAAAACACCTTCTTCTCTCCGTTCATCATAACAGGCGTTGGGATGGTCCGTTCCTTACAGTCAAAAAAATAATAAAAGACGGCACTATAGGTAATGTGATCTGCTTTGAAAGCCATTTCGACCGGTTTCGCCCACAGGTGAGAGAAAGATGGAAGGAAAGCTCCATTCAAGGAGCAGGTATCGTATATGACCTGGGACCGCATCTTATAGACCAGGCACTCCATCTTTTTGGAATGCCTCAAAGGATTTATGCTGATATTCAGATGCAAAGAAAAGATTCCAAAAGTCCTGATTTTTTTGAAATAAAACTGTTTTACCCGCATATGAATGCCATTCTTAAGGCCGGTATGCTTGTAAACTATCCTTCGCCCCACTTTCTATTGTGTGCAGAAGGGGGTACTTTTATAAAGTATGGTTACGACACACAGGAAGCATTTCTTAATCAAGGACTCAGACCGTGTACCACCAAAAACTGGGGAGAGGACAACCCAGAAAATTACGGACTACTCCGCTGCTTTGACGGCCGCGAGGAAAAAATAAAAACTGTTGCAGGTTCATACGTACAGTACTACAAAGATATATATATGTCGCTCATCACAGGCAGGGAACCAGAGGTTACAGCCAGGGACGGAAGAAATACCATATTTATTATAGAAAAAGCAATCATCAGTTCGCAGGAACAGCAAATACTGACCTTATAAAGGAGAGAATATGTCAACTACGCAGGAAGTACTTCAAAAATGCCTAAAAGACCTTAAAAGTCTAAATATATACAATACTCCTTACCTTACGGTTCATACATCCATGAAATCAATAAATGAAAAAGCACTGACACCCCAGATACTACTTGAGTGCCTGAGGCAAAGCATATCTCCATCATCTCACCTCATAGTTCCGACTTTAAGCTACATCTCAACAGAAAATGCCGGAGATGTTTTTAATGTGAGAACTACGCCTTCGGATGTTGGACTTTTCCCAGAAACGGTACGCAAACTTTTTCCTCAAAATCGCTCCCTGCATCCGACACATTCTGTATGTGTTTTCGGAGATAACTCCGAAAAAATGTGCCTGGATCATTTCAAAGATTCAACTCCGGCAGGTAAATACTCGCCTTTATCAATAAACCTACACAATGACGGTTTGATAATGATGATAGGCTGTGGCCCTTTTCCAAATACAACCATGCATGCGGTTGAAGAATTGGTTAATCCCGGCTATCTTTTTTCAGATAAAAAAAGATACTCTATTATAGACATAAATCAAAACCGATCGATAAAAGAGTATCTTCCACACGGATTTAAAACAGTCATGCAGAGATATGACAGACTTATTGAACTGCTCAGCAGAAATGATTACCTTCAGGGAGAACTTTTCTCTGCCGGAGTGCTGGTCATTAAATGCTCCGCTATTCTAAAAAAAGCAGTTCCTGTGCTCGAAAAACTCCCGTATTACTTTGTTGATGAAATCAATTAAGTTAGTATAAAAATATGTCCGTATAGATAAGAAAGTCGTATGATATAGAGAAATCATGAATTACCAAAAAAGGATGAATGTATGAAAAAACCAACCTTTAAAAGCACAAAATTATTTTTAAAAGTTCTTTTAAAATCTTTTAAACTGTTTTTCATTGCAGGAAAAGCGCAACTTATCCTGTTGCTTTTTTTTACTGTTATTCAAGGACTGGTTCCCATAATGATAGCCCAAAGCACCAGAACTATTCTCG
>CALMRR010000049.1 GCA_937871925.1 uncultured Petrotoga sp. | reverse complement strand
GTGCCAGGCTTGGTCTTACTCAGAAACAGATGAAAGATCTTTATTGGAGCGGGTTGCTTCATGATATCGGTAAGATACTGGTAAGTCCTGATATTGTCAATAAGCCAGGGAGACTAACAATTCAGGAGTATGAAGCAATAAAGAAGCATCCTGTTTATGGATATGAGGTTCTGAATAAGTCTGATCAGCTTAAAGATGTTGCCGTGTATATAAAGCACCATCATGAAAGATGGGATGGAAACGGCTATCCAGATGGTCTTAAAGAAGAGGGAATACCTCTTATTTCGAGAATAATTGCCATTGCCGATTCGTGGGATGCAATGAGAACTGACAGATCTTATAGAAAAGGTCTTTCGACTTCTCAGGCTATAAAAGAGATGGGAGAGAATTCCGGTAAGCAGTTTGACCCGGAGATACTAGAGGTATTTTTACGTATGATGAGTGAGGAATAGATAATAAAACGGAGCTGCCTTTTTTTGGGGCAGCTCGTTTTTTTCAGCGACTTGTTTCGATAGGAGAAGTCATGCATTGAACTCGCGTTGTTTAAATATGGAGACTGAAAGAAAAAGAAAAAATACTGTTATTACTGTAAAGAATAGTACTTCTATGATAGTTTTGGATGTCATATTCAGCACAAAATAATGGAATATGTTTCTGTATGAACCATATGCCAAGACTGGAAAAGACCGGTTTGAGACAATCAGTTCAAAAAGTCCCATAAGCGATACTGATAAAACCATGAAAAAAAGAAAACCTGGAGACTTTATTTTTTTGGAAATCAAAAAATATAAAAGTATTGCAAAGCTGGTTACTCCGGAAAGCGGGAAGAAGATAAGAACATATGAAAAAACTGTTTTGAACAGACCTTCCTTGAAAGGCAAGAAAGTACCACAGTAAGAGAATACTTCACCGAATTCCAGAAAAACAGCCGATATTGTATATGAAAATATCAGGTTGACCGCAAAAAAAACCTCCAGCTCGAGCATTATTGCAAAAAATTTTGAAAGAACAACCTCTTTTCTTTTAAGTGGTGTAAGTAGCTCATTACATAAAGTACCGCTTTTATCCTCGTATATGAAAAGATCATACACACTCATGCAAGAAAAAACAATTGAAAAAACCAAGGTGATTTCAAGTGAGAAAAGAGGGAAGTTCTGACCATTTATCAAGCTATAAAAAATGCTATCCTTTTTTATTAAAACAAAACTTATAAGCAGCACATCGGCGATAAAATTAAGGATAAAAAAAGGTAACAGCCTTTTTTTCATATGCAGTTTGAAGAGTTCATTGTTAATTAAATTCATTCTGATTC
>CALMRR010000048.1 GCA_937871925.1 uncultured Petrotoga sp. | reverse complement strand
CCTTCGGTAATAATCTATAAGGTTTTTCTGTTCCTCAAGCGATTTGGTCTTTTCCTTAAGCTCGTCATAGTTTTCAATCATTTCCAGACCAAGGCCTATGCTGTCCTGATAAAGTTTTATGATTTCAATGTCCACATTCGTTAAAGGAGTGCCTGTGAACTTATTGTCGATAATAACAATGCCTCTTGTCTCGAACCTTCCGGTTACAGGGAATATCAGGAACTCTTGTGTCCTGACAAGCTCATATATATCTTCAAGCTCATCATGTTTTATTTTTAGCATCTGGGGAACCACATGTATTACCTGTTTTTTACTCACAACTCTGTCAAGAATAGGATGTCCCTTATAAACCAGAACCATATTTTTAACGTTTTCAGTAAGTTTGTTGGTAAAAGGAAGAGATAAAGCTTCTTCACGCAAGTACTGTATCATATCGCCGTACTTTAAAGCCCTTCTGTTTGCTTCCTTCCAAATCTTATCAACATCTTCGTCTTCATCCGGGCCGATCCAAAGTTTAGGTATCAGAAACCCTCTTATGCGGTCGCGTTCGAGGTACAGTGCCCTATTAAAACGTAATCCTCTTCCGGAAGTCAGACCAAGCAGCATAATTTTTATGGAGTTGTTCTTATCGTATGTTGAACGTATGGCTTGGCTTATTTTATGAAGCGAGTTCATCTTGTCAAGCTGCTCTTTCTGAACCCTTATGGACTCCTCATGCCTTTGCTTAAGCTCCTTGAGATTCTGAATTTCGTTTTTAAGCCTGTTGTAGATATTTATTCTGCTCAAACCAAGACCCATTCGTTTTACTGTGCTGTTGAGAAATATCTGGTCGATGCTGTCAAAGTACTTATACGGAAGAAAATGTTCCCTTTCTTTTTTATTATATATGGCAACTACCCCTAATGTAACGTTGTCGACAGAAAGCCTTGAATAGACTGCTGACTTAATATGGATACCAAAAGGGTTATCGTATTTTTCGAAATTATTACTTCCGATTAAAAGCAGACTTTCCTCTCCGCTTAAGAGAGTGCCTTCAACAGAACCGCCTATGGGAAGAATATTTTTTTTAACTTCAGATGGTTCTAATCCCGAAATATTGTAAAGCACAAGCTTTTCATCTTCGTACTTCCAATAGGCTGCCACTTCCGCAAAAAGAGTATCTTTTAAAAGACAAAGAATATTATTTATAAGAGTTTCATCTGACTGAGAACTGTCAAAAATATCTGATAATTTTTCAAAAATTCCTATTTTTTCCCTGAAAGCATTTACCGAAGAAGTATCTACAACTAGTTTCAGAACGACAAGATAACTTCTCAGAGCCTCCCGAAGGTTTTCGGGTTGAATACATCGTTGAGTCAAAACAACCGCTCCCATGAATGACTCGCCTGAAAAAACAGGGTAAAAGAAAACATTTTTTTCATCTTTCAGGGTATAAATCGAAAAAGACTCATTAAAGCTCAGTTCTACTATATTGTTTTTTTTCAGTTCTTCAAAAAGCTCCGGAAAATCAGTATAATATACCTTCAGGTCATCATCTCTGGGATCCATATCCACAGAAGAGCCCAAAAGTTTAAGAATATTGCGTTCGTTTTCAAATATAAAGATAAAAGAATCTATCCCAAACTTTTCCCTAAGCGAAAGGGCGATTTCTTTTGTAATACTTGTGAAAAAGTCTTTAGGATACTGATGTTCAATAATTTTCAGAATTGAGTCTATCATCGCAATCAGTCCCTTCATTGCAAAAATAAGTTAATTATATTATACTATATTTGGTAGTATAAATGTACAACAATTAGTTTTATAAATACTGTGTTAGGTTGTATGAAAATGGAATAAATCTTAAAACTATCGGAGGAAAAATGTTTAATATATCTGTAATAGTCAATGCCGTTGCGATTATAGCCGGCGGAATCCTTGGATTGCTTATAGGTAAAAAGCTCTCTGAAAAAATTCAAAAGATTCTGTTTACAAGTGTAGCTCTTACCACAATAATAATGGGAATACAGATGGGACTCAAAGCCGAAAATTTTCTTGTTGTTCTGGGAGCTCTTTCGATAGGCGGTGTTGCCGGGGAAGTCATTGATATTGAGGGACGTCTGGCCAGACTTGCCGGCAGAATCGAAAAGTCTGACGGTCAAACTAAGTTTGTAAAAGGCTTTGTAAGTTCAACGGTTCTTTTTGTGGTTGGGCCTATGACTGTTCTTGGCTGCATAAATGCAGGCATAACAAACGACAACTCTATAATATACCTCAAATCTCTTCTGGACGGAATATCATCAGTCGTATTCGGTTCAGTATACGGTTTTGGGGTAATAGCTTCTGCAGTGAGCGTTATGATTATCCAGGGACTTTTGGTGAGCTTTGCCGTTTTTTTAAGCTTCCTTTCCCGAGAAGCTTATCTGCTGAACTTTACTGCTGTGGGCGGGGTCATGGTTCTGGCAATAGGAATAAGACTTCTTGATATAAAAGAAATAAAGGTAGGAAACTTCCTGCCTTCATTAGGTGCAGTAATACTGCTAGACTATATAAAAACACTTATAGTTTGAAAGAAAAGAAAAAGTTCACTTATAAGCTATGCTGGCGATTATGGTTACAATGTTTCCGTCCTTTGAAATATGTACCTTGACATCCTTTTCATTGACGCTGAGATTTCTGCAGGCATAATCCTTTATGTATGTGACTATCGACTCAATTTCCTCTTCGGATTTGTTTTCAAATTTTATAGCCGTGGCACATGCTTCGCGTCTGTTGGTAACAATGTCATTCATCCTCTTGACTGCTATATCTCTGTTTGAATCTTTTTTTGCAGGAGACCACCATGACACAGGAATCACCTTCTCCCCAGTAGCTTTTTTATGAACCCCAGGAATCCATCTTCCGAGAAGCCTGCGATATCTTCACTAATGGGTATCGGATTTCCTAAAATTCTCTGTGCAATGTTTTTAAAAGGAATAGATAGCCTGTTTCTTTCGTCAAGAACCAACGGATTGCCTTCATTGGTAGATACGATTATTTCCTCACTGTCAGGTACTACTCCTAACAGTTCTACAGCAAGAGCATTTTTAATCTCTTCCGGTGAAACCATCTTATCTCTTTGAACCATTCTCGGTTTAAGCCTGTTTACAATAAGCGAGACTCTCTGTTCCGAAAAACCCTGGTTTTCTAGCATGCCAATTACCCTGTCCGCATCGCTGATAGCAGTAAGCTCTGGAGTTGTAACTATTATGGCCTGCTGGGCAGGAGCAATGGAGTTTTTGAAGCCTCTTTCGATACCTGCCGGACAGTCAATTATTATGTAGTGGTAATGTTTTGAAAGTTCATTTACAAGATTTATCATATCCTGTTCTGATACCATATCCTTATTGGCAATCTGTGAAGAAGCCAGAAGGTTGAGATTTTTGAGGAACTTATGTTTTACAACGGCTTCAAGAGGATCTTTATTTCCACGAACAACGTCTATTATGGTGTAAACTACCCTGTTTTCAAGTCCAAGGACAAGATCGAGGTTTTTCAGGCCAATATCAGCGTCTATAAGACAGACATTATAGCCAAGAAGGGCAAGACATGCTCCTAAGTTGGCTGTTACGGTAGTCTTACCGACTCCCCCTTTTCCTGATGTAACCACAAATACCTTTGAGTCATTCATCTCTTCCGCCCCCAAATTCTATTATTATCAAGTCAGGTTTCCAAGTACGTACAAAGTAATTATACCTTAAGACTTCTTTTTTTACAAATGCAAAAGGTTAATGCGAGTGTTTTTATTTTAAAGTACAAAAAAGTTAGCCGGGCGGTAAACGCCCGGCTAACAGTTAAAGAATTACTCTTCGATTGATATTGCCTGTACTGGACAAGAATCTGCAGCATCTTTTGCACAAGGAGCATCTGTCTGGGGAGCAATAGCTTCAGCCTTTCCGTCATCTCCAACTTTGAAAACGTCAGGGCAAAGATTTTCACATACTCCGCAGCCAATGCAAGCGTCCTTATCTACAAAGACTTTCATCAATACACCTCCCGATAGGATATGAGACCATTTCAAGTCCAAAAAATATTATACCACACTATATATAAAATTCAAAATCAGAAATTTTTAACCTCTTTTACAATACGGTCTACAATGTCCATGCCTACTCTCCACTGAGCTTCGACAGTAGCGGCGCCAATATGAGGAGTAAGTACCACATTTGGCATTTTAAAGAGTTTTTGATATACTTCTGATTTGGGAGGCTCTTCTTCGTATACATCAAGTCCCGCTCCAAAGACTTTTTCGCTTTCCAATGCTCTTAAAAGGGCATGTTCGTCTATTATGCCTCCTCTTGATGCATTGATAATTATAACGCCTTTTTTCATCATTTCGAACTCTTTATCAGAAACCATATGGGTCGTCTTTTCAGTTTTTGGAACATGGAAAGATATTATATCGCAGTTTGAATAAATTTCTTCAAGTGATACCTGTTTTACATTGTACTCCTTTAAAGTTTCCTGGGCTATCTCAAAAACGTCGTATACCATTACTTTAAGATTAAAGCCGGAGAGTATCTTTGAAAGAAGCTTACCAATATTTCCAAAGCCTACTATACCAAGTGTCTTTCCTGAGAGTTCAAACCCCTCAAGACTTTTTTTCTCCCACTTTCCTTCGATCATGCCAGTGGTAGATCTTACAAGGAATCTGTCTATGGAAAGTATCATCCCTGCTACCAATTCTGCAACTGAAAGAGAGTTGGCGCCAGGGGTATTTATTACTTTTATATTTCTTGCCTTAGCGGCATTCTGATCGACGTTGTCAAGCCCCATGCCTGCTCTTGCAATAAGTTTAAGATTGGTTCCGGCATCGATAATTTCTTTGGTGGCCTTGGTTGCGCTTCTTATTACAAGAACATCTATTTCTGGCATCTTGGCTATAAGGTCTGCCGTCTCAAGATGCTGAGAAATTATAGTATGTCCAGGAAGAAGTTTTGAAAGTGTCTGGGTAGCCTGCTTGTCCAAAGGATCGTTTATATGTATAAGCATGCTATATCCCTGCCTTCATAAAGACTTCCTGAGCTGCCCTTACTCCTTTTCCGAGTTCAACATTGTATCCGAACTTTGCAAGACCCATTTCAAGGGCAGCAATAGCAGTTATTATATCAAACTGTGACATATAGCCGAGATGAGCTATTCTTGCTATTTTTCCTTTTACATCGTCCTGACCGTCGGCAAAAACTACTCCCCAATCGTCTCTTAGCATCTTTATAATCTTGGAGGAAGATATGTTTTCCGGCATACATACTGAAGTGAGAACGTTTCCGGGATCCTTGGCGTAAAGTTTAAGTCCGAGTGCCTGAACTGCGGCTCTTGTCGCCTGGGCAAGAAGCTCGTGACGTGCCCAGATGTTTTCTATACCCTCTTTTAAGAGCATTTCCACGGCTCTCTCAAGCTGATAGATAAGATTTATCGGAGGGGTCCATGGTGAATCCGGGTAGTTCTTTTTATACTGTCTAAGATCAAAGTAGAATCTTGGAGTTTTACAGTTTTCAACTGCTTTCCACGCTCTTTCGTTAAGTGAGATAAGTGCAACGCCTGGAGGCATCATGAAACCCTTCTGAACGCCGGTAATAACGACATCTACGCCCCATTCGTCCATTTTAAGTTCCATTGCGAGCAGACCGGATATTGCATCTACAACTATCAGAGTATCGGTATTTCTTGTTATAGCTGCTAACTCCTTTATAGGCTGCCTACCGCCGGTTGAAGTTTCGTTAAGCTGTGTGAATACAATTTTGGTATCCGGATGTTCTTTAAGCAAAGTGCTTAATCGTTCCGGCTGTATTGCTACTCCCCAATCAAGCTTTTCTTCAACAATATTTGCACCGAAAGTTTTGCACAGCTTGAGCCATCTTTCGCCAAACTTACCGGAATTAATAACAATTACCTTATCACCGGGATTTACAAGATTGGAAACTGCAGTTTCCATTGCTCCTGTTCCTGAAGAAGACATAAGAATTACATCGTTGCTGGTCTGAAACAAAACTTTTGCCCCTTCGAGAGCCTTTTTCTGTATTTCAAGATACTGTGGTGTTCTGTGGTGAATTGTATCCTGAGCACCAGCCAAAAGAATATCTATCGGTACCGGAGCCGGTCCTGGAGTCATCAAATAGTTTTTTCTAACCATCTTAATCACGATAAATCCCTCCTATGAAAAAATATTCAAGAAAAAAATTTCATATTCTCAAGTTCTATTTTACATTATTAAGGACATAAAATAAAGTCGGCAATTTAAAGAAAAAAAAATAAAACCTCTGATAACTATTAAATAGTCCAGTTAATTAAGAATAAATGATTAAAATAGAAGAAAAATCAGAACTCAGCATAGGAAAAACAAGTTTGTTTCATAATTCAAAAATACTTAAGAACCATTGGCATAAAACAATATGTCCTTTCTGTTTATAGAAAGGACATATGGCACGCCCGGAGGGGCTTGAACCCCCAGCCTGTGATTTTGGAGACCACCGCTCTACCAATTGAGCTACAGGCGTATTCAAAGACAAAAATTATTATATCATATAAAGCTCGAAAGTGCAAGTACTTATTTGCTTTTTTTAAGCATTGCTACTTCATATATCATAACTAAGAAGCATAAAATTCCGAAAAAAACTGTCCAAAGATCTGCTGAAGGTAAAATTGACGGATCAACAACCTTTGAAAGAAAGGAAGATAAGTATTTAAAAAGCTCATATGTCCCAATCAAGAAACCGATCATACTGCTTATTATGACATGGGCAGATTTATGATACCATATCGGATCGTAAGCAAAAAAACCGTACACACTTGTAAGAAAAACGGTAAAAAATCCTATTGAAATGAATATATCATAAGTGAACTTAAAAAAGGCAAGTGTGATTGATACTGTCATAATAAAAATAAGTACAAGATTTTTTTTCACAGAATCAAGCCTCCTATGAAAAATACTATATTTGCAAGTATATAAGCAGTAAATATCGTATATATGAAGGTGAAAGCAGTCCATTTATATGAAGCGGTTTCTAGTTTTACAGCGCTTAATGTGGCAAAACAAGGAATATATGCCATTATAAAATAGAGGAGAGCTAACGCCGACTGAGGGGACATTGAAGATGCAAGAGCATCCTTAAGTGCGGCAGGATCTGTATTAAGTGTTGCTGCGTACGTGGAAACAATTACTTCTTTGGCGGCTACTCCGAAAACCAAAGCCGTGTTTGTATGCCAGTCCCACCCAAGATGCCTGGTTAGAAATTCAAAAGACCTGCCTATGGTTGCGGCGAAACTGTTCTGTATATCGCTCGCAGATGGAAAATACGATAAAAACCATATTAAAATGGAAGCAATGAGAATTATTCCGGAGGCTTTACGCAAAAAATGTTCAGTTTTCTCCCACGTATAAAGGAAAAGATTTTTAGCCGTAGGGAGTCTGAATCTTGGGAGCTCTATTGTAAACGGTATATCATCAGTTTTGGTTACGAATACCTGCAAAAGTTTGGCAGAAAGAAGCACAAGAAGGATACTTGAAATATATAGCAAAAACATTATAAGTGCTGCATGTTTTGGGAAAAAAGCCCCGATAATGATTATATATACAGGAAGTCTTGCACTGCATGAAGCGAAAGGTATACTCAGAAGTAGGGCCAGACGCTCCTTAGTGCTGGATATGGTACGTGTGGACATTATAGCAGGAACGTTGCATCCAAAGCCAAGTATTATTGACATGAAGGATCTGCCGGAAAGGCCGAAATTCCTGACGATCTTGTCTACAAGGAACGCTGCCCGTGGAAGATACCCGGACTCTTCAAGAAAGCCCATGAAGAAGAAGAGGACAAATATTTGTGGAATGAAGGCAAGAACACCACCGACTCCTTCGATTATACCTGTTGTGACAAGAGATTTCAGCCATGGTACGGAAATTACAGAACCTGCCCAAGAGGAAAGTTTACTAAAAAAAAGATTGAGAAGATCGCTTAATGGTGTGGCTATGCTGAATGTCATTGAGAATACAAAGAAAAGTGCCACAAGATAAATGAGAAGGCCAAGCACTTTGTGCGTAAGAACATGATCAAGAACATCTCTGAGTGACCAGTTGCGTCCGAGGCTGACTATGCTCATGTCAGTAAGGTTGCGTATCAGACCGTACTTCCAGTTCAGATAGATATCCTTGAGTTTTTTCATGTCAAATGAGGTGCAGATGCTTTGTGAAAGCTCAGCGTCCATGCGGATGGATCCTGCTCCGAACTCAAGGAAATAAATGCCCAGCCATTCATGGTCAAAACCAGAAAGTGAAGGATACTTTGCTGCCATAGACTTAAAAGTCTCTATATATTTGTTTACCTCAGCGGGATACTGAAAGTTAATATCATGGAACTTTTTCTGTTCAGAGGTTCTGTGAATAGCCTCAAGCAACTGTGGGATACCTTTCATGGTTTTTGCAGATGTGAGAACAACCGGAATGTTAAAAGTTTTTGAAATAACTTCCGGATTAATTATTCTTCCCTTTTCTTCGGCTTCGTCAATAGAGTTAATAGCCAAAACCGCCGGAAGGTTCATCTCAAGAATCTGTATCATCAGATGCATTGACCGTTCGAGATTAAGTGCATCGGCAACTATTATAACTGCGTCGGGTGACTCGTTCAAAAAATAATCCCTTGCAACCCTTTCGTCTTCGCTGCATGCGGAAAGAGTATATATTCCGGGAAGATCGACCAATTTGAAGTTGTGGCCTTTGTATGAAAATGATCCGATCTTTTTTTCTACGGTTACCCCTGGCCAGTTAGCAACATACTGGCGTGTTCCGGTTATTATATTAAACAAGGATGTCTTGCCAACATTCGGATTTCCTATTATTGATACTTCAAATGCCATAGATCACCGCTTTCAGAGATATTTTTTACATAAAATTTTTCTGCTTATTCTTTTACCCATAAGAATATCCTTTTGGTTAGTCCTGAAAAAGATTCTTCCTTTATAAAGATGTTTTTCTCCTGTGATTCCAGGATAGATACCAAGACTTTTCAATCTTTCGTAAAGCATCATTCCGGAGTCTATTGTGAAAACCTCACACATCCCGTCTGGTATGTTGAATAAAGTGTCAATCAGGAATCCTACATCTATA
This sequence comes from uncultured Petrotoga sp., assembly GCA_937871925.1. Taxonomy (GTDB): domain Bacteria; phylum Thermotogota; class Thermotogae; order Petrotogales; family Petrotogaceae; genus UBA5851. Next base: position 7,843 of record CALMRR010000048.1, on the reverse strand, counting down.
AGTATTTTGCCTGCCTGTTCCCTGCGTATCATAATTTTATTATCGTCAATAAGAAAAACCATAGGATCACCAAAAGGTGAAACATGTACCAGCTCTATATCTTTGCCCGGAACAAATCCCATTGCCAAAAACCGTTCCTTTATCTGTTCCTCAAAGTCAATTGACTGTATCTTTCCTTTCATTCCTATTTTCAGACTGCTCAAAGGTACCAGCATTGTCCACCTCCAATTATCTCTGAAGAGATTTTAGCATATGTGTTTGTTATTGAAGGTTAAAATAATAAGTATCCAGTGTAAACTGAAAAAATGAGGGCAAAAAGTAATCCGGCATACTCTTAATGCCGGATTACTTCAAATTTAATATAATGAAAAGTTATTTTGAACTTTTTGGTTTCTTTGAAAAAGCTGTAAGTTCCCTGTCTGCATTTGCAAGCATAGCATCAAGAGTTGAATTTTTCTGCTGATCGAACTGAGAAAAACCCCTGTTGATATAAATGCTGTAAGGTTTCTTCTTCGTTTCGTTGAACTGTCTGAAGATGCTGTCTATTTCTTCCCAGAGCTGTAAGATTTCTTCAATTGAAGCATCTGGAAATATTATCAGAAACTCGTCGCCTCCGACTCTGCATATTATATCTCCTTCCCTGAGATTTTCGCGCAAAGTTTTAATCACAAGGGTCAGAAGAAAATCACCTTCATTCTGACCATACTTATCGTTGATCTTTTTAAGATTGTCAATGTCAATACAACCGATGCAGAGTTTTTTGTTCTGAGTCTTGCATATATTTATTAGTTTTTGCAGGTGTATGAGTCCTGCCCTTCTGTTCAGCACGCCGGTAAGCGAGTCTTTTGTTGCATATTCAACAAGTTTTTCTTCAGAAGTTTTCTGTTGAGTGATATCCCTGAAAAATAGACTGAGTCCGTCTGAATCGGGTATCATACGTACTTCATACCATGAGTTGTCGGATATGTCGAACTCTTCAAAAGAAACAGGAAGTCTTTTCTCCCACGCTATTTTAAACTCTCTGTCAAACTTGGAATCCTTTAAAAATATAGAGTTGTCGGAAACAATCTTGGCCAAAGGATCGTCCTTCTTAAGGGGCAGGTACTCCTGTGCCTTAGAGTTTATGTTGGATATAAGACCTTCGTTGTTTATATGTATGTAAGCTTGCGGTATGTTGTCCAAAATAACTTTAATGGTGGAGTTGAGCGAAACAATTTTATAGTTGTCAAGCATTCTTCCCAGGGCACTGGCAAAGATCTCAAGAACAGTTCGTATATTGTTGTTAAGACTCTCTGTAATACTGCTTTCCTTCTGGAAATTGTAGAGTGCAAGCATACCTATTACATTTTTCTCTATACTTAAAGGAAAAAAAGCAAAAGAACGGATACTTTTTCCGGTGTACTTTTGAAAATCATCAAGAAGATCGGGCTGAGTATGTTCAAGCACTATATTTGCTCTAAGTTTTCCGTAAACGTTAGGCATTATACTCTTGAACTCTTCGTTGAATATAAACACATCACCGTCGTCGTATGAAAAAAGCTTAGCTACATCTGTGGAAAGAGCTATGAGATCATCTTCAATATCCTGAATTTTTGATGAATTTAGCCTGTTTGATATCTTTTCGGTGAGGTTGCGAAGGTCGTTTCTGAAAGTAAGTTCGCTCTCTATAAGCTTTTTTTCGTTAATATTTCGTGAAATAAGGATAATACCCTTTACAACTCCGGAAAATTCATCTCTGATGGACTTGCCTGTAGTTTCAAACCAAAGGTACGCACCGTCTTTTTTCTTTATTCTGTAAGAAAAAGTAGATGATGTCGGCAAGGCCAGAATAGAGGAAAAAGCTCTTTTCACGCTTATAAGGTCCTGAGGATTAAAAAGTTGATAGATAGATGTACCTATAAGCTCCTCCGCCGAGTATCCCAGTATATTTTTTATGGAGGGAGAAACAAAGGTGAAGATTCCGTCGGAAGAATGTTTAGAAATTATATCCGTGGAGTTTTCGGTGAGAAGTTTATAGATCTCTTCGCTCTTTTTTAGAGAGTCTTCAAGTTTCTTCTGATACTCCATAGTTCTTTCGTATTCAAGAATCTTTGCCTTGAGTCTTGCTACTTCCTCAGAGGAATTTTCCCCTTTGGGAACTTCCTTTTCTTTTTCGTCCATAGATCAACCTCCGTTTTATATTAATGTAGTATGTATTATACAACATAAAATCTTATTTTTCATGATTCTTAATTAGAGAGATTTTGACCTTAAGGTTAATATCGTAGGTAATATCCAAAATGCTTATCTAAAGATACTCATCATACCCATTCACAGCATAACACATACTGGCTGTTTTCTGTTTTTCTGATTTGACAAGTAGTGTTGTATCATTATCAAATGGTCCTATTTGCTGAAGATAATTTTCAACTTCTTTATTCATATTTTCTCTGAGAAAGTAATTGCACAGATGATTATATATTATATCATAATGAAAGATTATTCTTTCTGAAAGCATGAATTTACTTTCGGTTACCTTGGAGTAGCTTTTTGAGATTAACTGGAAACGCATGACGTTAATACTTTATACAAGAAACTCATCAAAAATTTCATTAAAATATATAGTATTAATATTCTCAGATAATATTAATGATAAGTTTTTCAAATTTGACAACTAAAGAACAATATGTTATCATTTTGTTGCGTATTATTACAAACGCTAATAAAAACCATAGGGGGGAAGATGAATGAAAAAGCTATTGGTTTTACTGGTAGTAGCGATGTTTTCGGTTTTCGCATTCTCAGCAGCGGCTTTTCACATTGGAGTAGTAACCGGTACGGTTTCCCAGTCTGAAGATGATCTAAGAGGAGCAGAGGCTCTTATAAAGAACTACGGAGACTCGGCATCCGGCGGTATGATTACCCACCTTACATATCCGGACAACTTTATGTCTGAAATGGAAACAACCATTGCTCAAATAGCAGGTCTCGCAGACGATCCTTTGATGAAAGCGATAATTGTTAACCAAGCTGTTCCGGGAACTGCTGAAGCTTTCAGAAAGGTTAGAGAAAAACGTCCCGACATTCTTCTTTTTGCTGGAGAGCCTCATGAAGACCCAGGCGTTATTGCACCGGTTTCAGACATAGCGATAAACGCAGACAACATTGCCAGAGGATATACTATAATCTATGCTGCAAAGATGCTTGGAGCAAAAACATTCGTACATATATCCTTCCCAAGACATATGGGCTATGAGCTTCTTTCAAGAAGGAGAAACATAATGGAACAGGCATGTAAAGATCTAGGGATAAAGTTTGTATTTGAAACAGCCCCGGATCCTACAAGCGATGTTGGAGTTGCAGGAGCACAGCAGTTTATTCTTGAAAAGGTTCCGGCATGGCTTAAGAAGTATGGTCAGGAAACAGCATTTTTCTGTACAAACGATGCACATACGGATCCTCTTCTCAAGAGAATAGCAGAGCTTGGCGGATACTTTATAGAAGCCGACCTTCCGTCTCCTCTCATGGGATATCCGGGTGCACTTGGAGTTGACCTTAAAGCAGAACAGGGAAACTGGCCTGCAATACTTAATAAGGTAGAAGAGGCAGTCGTAGCCAAAGGTGGAAAAGGCAGAATGGGAACATGGGCTTACTCATACGGTTATGCAACTACAGCAGGTCTTGGAGAGTATGCAAAGAATATAATTGAGGGTAAAGCCAAGCTGAACAACCTTAAGGATCTTCTTGCTGCATATAATGTTTATACGCCCGGCGCAGAATGGAACGGAAGCAACTATAAGGATATGAATACAGGAATAAAGTCTAAGAATCACTTCCTGCTTTACCAGGATACTTATGTTTTTGGAAAAGGTTATCTGGGAATGACAAAGATAACTGTTCCTGAAAAGTACTTCGGTATAAAGTAAGTTAAAACTTTCCGAAATGAGATAAGGGAACTTTTGTTCCCTTATCTTTTTGATAAAGAGGTGGAGTTGATGGTATCTGAACAGGTTGTTCTGAAAATGGAAAACATAACTAAGGATTATTATGGAAACAGGGTTTTGGAAAACGTAAGTTTTGAACTGAAAAAAGGTGAAATTCTGGGTCTGGTAGGAGAAAACGGTGCCGGGAAATCTACTTTAATGAATATCCTTTTCGGTATGTCGGTGATATCTGAAACGGGAGGTTACCAGGGCAAGGTAATAATAGACGGAAAGGAAGTGAATTTTAAAAATGCTTTTGATGCGCTGGATGCCGGAATAGGCATGGTTCATCAGGAGTTCTCGCTAATTCCGGGATTTACCACCATTGAAAATATAATGCTGAACAGGGAGTCTCTTAAATACAACTTTCTTGTAGAGGTATTCGGATCCAGGCTTAAGACTCTTGACCGTGTGGATATGAAAGATAGAGCGGAAAAGGCAATAAGTGCCCTAGGAGTAAAAATAGATCCGAATATGCTGGTGGCGGAGATGCCGGTCGGTCATAAGCAGTTTACCGAGATAGCCAGAGAGCTTGACAGAAAAAATATGAAGATTCTGGTTTTGGACGAGCCTACGGCAGTTCTCACAGAAAGTGAAGCAGATATTTTGATACAGTCTTTGAAAAGGCTTTCGGATATGGGAATAGCCATAATTTTTATTTCGCACAGGCTCAAAGAAATAATAGATGTCTGTGATAAGATTCTGGTTCTGAGAGATGGCAAGACTGTTATGCAGAGTCCTGCGAAAGATACCTCGATAAGGCAGATAGCTCAGTGGATGGTCGGAAGAAACATAGAAGAAAAAAAAGACGAAGTGAAAAATGAAAAAAAACTTGGAGATACGGTTTTGAAAGTTGAAAATCTTTGGGTGGACATGCCGGGAGAGACTGTCAGAGATGTAAGCTTTGAAGTTCGTGAAGGTGAGATATTCGGAATAGGAGGGTTGGCAGGCCAGGGCAAGCTTGGTATTCCAAACGGAATAATGGGTCTTTATGAAGCCGGCGGAAGGATTGAGGTCTTTGGAAAAAAACTTGAGATGAACGCACCGGAAAAAGCCCTCAAAGCAGGTATGGCTTTTGTAGCAGAAGACAGGAGAGGTGTGGGTCTGTTGCTTGAAGAGCCAATAGACTGGAATATATCCTTCACTGTAATGCAGACTCAAAACAAATATCTTAAGAGCTTCATCGGCGGACTGGTAAAGTGGAGGGACGATAAAAAGATTTCGGAGCTGGCAAAAGAGTACATAAAGATTCTGGATATCAAATGTGTGGATGAAAAACAGCCTGTTCAGGAGCTTTCCGGTGGAAATCAGCAGAAGATATGTCTTGCCAAAGCATTTGCCGTGAATCCAAAGATTCTGTTTGTTTCAGAGCCGACAAGGGGAATCGATATAGGTGCAAAAAAACTGGTTCTGGATACTCTTAAGCAGTACAATCAAAAGTATGGTACAACTATAATAATGACTTCCTCGGAGTTGGAAGAGCTAAGGTCTATATGTGACAACATAGCCATAGTGGACGAAGGTAAAGTGGCGGGTATACTTCCTGCAACTGCAGCAACCGAAGACTTTGGTCTGCTTATGGCTGGAAAGGTTGATGAAAGTAAAGAGAAGGTGAGTGCACAATGAATAGATTAAGACAGTTTATTAATAAGGCGGGATGGCCAAGGGTTATAATCGGTTTTTTTCTTCTTTCCCTTTTTGTGGCTGCTCCTTTTGCTAAGGTCAGTCTTGCAGTTTCTTTAAAAGATACTTTGGTGAGATTTGGTATGAACGGTGTACTTGTGCTTTCTATGGTACCGATGGTTCAGTCTGGATGCGGACTTAATTTTGGTCTTCCTTTGGGTGTAATATCCGGGCTTTTGGGTGCTGTAACCACTATGGAAATGGGTATAACCGGAGTTATGGGCTTTATTACGGCAATTATCCTTTCATGTGCAATTGCAGCTGTACTGGGTTGGGGATACGGAAAGATGCTCAACAGGGTAAAGGGTGAAGAGATGGTCATATCAACATACGTCGGTCTTTCTTCCGTAATGTTTATGTGTATGATGTGGCTTGTTCTTCCTTTCAAGAGCCCTGCGATGGTATGGGGGTACGGGGGATCTGGTCTTAGAACAACCATTACCCTTGAAGGATACTGGTTCAATATCATAGATAACTTTTTGGCTATAAAAATAGGCGATTTTACTTTCCCCACGGGTTTGTTTATATTTTTTGCAGTAATGGCATTTTTGGTATGGGCATTTTTTCATACCAAAACAGGTACTGCCATGACGGCTGTCGGTTCTAACCCCGATTTTGCGAGAGCTTCAGGAGTAGATGTGAACAAAATGAGAACTATCTCGGTGATAATTTCTACAGTATTGGGTGCAGTCGGTATTTTGGTTTACCAGCAGAGCTATGGGTTTATACAGTTGTATACAAGTCCCCTTTTCATGGCTTTTCCGGCTGTGGCTGCCATTCTTTTGGGAGGGGCCTCGGTTCATAAGGCTACTATAACCAACGTTATTGTAGGGACAATACTCTTTCAGGGGATACTTACAATGACTCCTTCCGTAATAAATAATTTCTTGAAGACAGATCTTTCGGAAGTTATAAGAATAATAGTTTCCAATGGTATGATTGTTTATGCACTTACCAGAAAGACAACGAAGGTGAAATCATGAGTCAGAATCTTACTTTTACAGAAAAATTAAAGAATTTTTTTATAAGTAACGCCGTTCCAATACTTTTTGTAGTTATTACATTGCTTGCTGTTCCTGTTTCCGGGTTCAGTGCCACCTATTTGATACAGGAGATGATAACTAGAATCGGTAGAAACTCATTTCTGGTTCTATCCCTTTTGCTTCCTATTTTAGCGGGTATGGGACTGAATTTCGGTATGGTGCTGGGAGCAATGGCAGGTCAGATAGGTCTCATATTTATTACAGACTGGTCTATAGTAGGAATACCTGGACTTGTGCTTGCCATGCTCATATCAACTCCTATTTCCATACTTCTGGGGATTCTTTGCGGAAGTGTCCTCAACAGGGCTAAGGGAAGAGAAATGGCAACGTCGTACATACTGGGTTTTTTCATTAATGGTGTTTATCAGCTTGTTGTTCTTTATTTCATGGGAGGGATAATTCCTGTAAAAAGTCCTTCTCTGGTTCTTTCAAGAGGATACGGTATAAGAAACACCATCGCTCTTGACGGTGTCAGACAGGTATTTGACAATATGATTCCATTAAAGATAGGAGAGATTTCCATACCTCTTGGCACTTTTTTCATCATAGCTTTGCTATGCTTATTCATAATGTGGTTCAGAAAGACCAAGCTTGGGCAGGATATGAGAGCCATAGCCCAGGATATGAAAGTTGCACAGTCCGCCGGTATACCGGTTGACCGTACGAGAATCATTTCGATAGTAATTTCAACGGTTCTGGCCGGATACGGACAGATAATCTTTCTTCAGAACATGGGTACATTGAGCACTTACAACAGCCATGACCAGACCGGAGTATTTTCAATAGCCGCCATACTTATAGGCGGTGCAACGGTTTCCAGAGCAACCATTCCGAATGTGTTCATAGGAGTAATACTTTTTCACATGATGTTTGTTGTTTCTCCTATGGCAGGAAAGAATCTCATCGGACAGGCAATGCTGGGTGAATATTTCAGGCAGTTTATTTCTTATGGAATAATAGCTATTGCGCTGGTTCTTCATGCATGGAGGCGTCAGAAAGATAAAGAAATGGAAAGAAGAAGTCTTAGAGGCGTGAAAGCAGAAAAACAGCCTCAGGCAGAGAAATAAGGCAGAGGAGGCTATTATTGTGAAAAGAACAGTGTTTATACTTATTCTGATAGCACTTCTTGTGTTGTTAGGAGTTTGGATGTTTGTC
>CALMRR010000047.1 GCA_937871925.1 uncultured Petrotoga sp. | reverse complement strand
CATCTCCGCCTAATCGGCAAACAGTATCTGATTCACGTATATCGTTTTTAATTATAGAACATATTATTTTCAGTACTTCATCACCGCTGTTTTCTCCAAACTTCTCATTTATTTCCTTAAGATAGTTTACGTCAATATAAGCTATGGAGAAAAAATTACCATATCTTTTGCAAAGCTGTATCTGTTTTTCGAGGTAGAACAGTCCTGTTTTTCTGTTTAAAACTCCTGTAAGACTGTCGGTTGTAGCATACTTTGTAAGCTCATTCTCATAGTTTTTTATAGCGGACATATTCACAAAGCTAATAACAGTGCCTATGGTACGCTCTGAAGAGTCCTTGAGAACATTGACCGTTATGTTTACCGGAGTTTCAAAGCCTTCTCTGTTTATAAGGTTTACATAATCATTTATTATTACTTCAACACCTTCTTTTATGCACTTTGAAACAAAATCAAAAATTTCTTCGCCTGTTTCTTCACTAGTGACTTTGAGTACTTTGCTGTAATGGTTTTTGCAGGCATCGTCTATCTTATAACCCGTAATATATTCGGCACTTTTATTCATGAATTCAATATTTCCTTCCATGTCTGTGGTGATTATACCTTCTGAAATATTGTTAAATACAGTGCTAAGCCACTTTTCTTTGTTATTGAGAAGCAGATCTGTTTTATACTTGTAAAGGGCCATTTCAATAGTTGTTTTTAAATCACGTTCCTCAAAGGGCTTGATTATATATCCAAAAGGTTCTGTAATTTTGGCTTTTTGTATAGTGGCTTCGTCGGAATAGGCAGTTAAATAGATTACCGGAAGATTGAAAAGTGATCTGATTATCTCAGAGGTTTCAATTCCGTCAAGCGGACCGTTTAAAACAATGTCCATGAGGACTATATCAGGATTTTTGGTTTCGCAAAGACTTATGGCATCCTGACCGGAAACTGCATGACCACAGACTTCATATCCAAGATTTTCAAGAGACATCTGTATATCTTTGGCTACAATTACCTCGTCTTCTACTATTAGTATCTTACTTTTGCCTCCCATCTAAATCCTCTCCTTATAATTCAGCTCCTTGAAAGTTATTCTGAATTTGGTTCCCTGAGATTCACAAAGATATATCTTTCCGTGGAGCTGATTTTCAACTATACTTACAACCAGCTGAAGACCCAACGTAGAAGGGTTCTCGATATCAATATCTTTTGGAAGACCGATTCCGTTGTCTTCTG
>CALMRR010000046.1 GCA_937871925.1 uncultured Petrotoga sp. | reverse complement strand
GCTGCAATAGTCTGGGTACTCATATGAGCATAGACTATAGAGTACATGACCGTTCCCAGCGACCAGAGAAACTCATTGCCTATAGTCGGAATAGTATACGAAAAAAAAGCCTTAAGATAATTCAAGCTTATTGCTTTTATATCACCCATGCGAAATCTGGCAGGATATTTTCTGATTTCGCTTGCAATGAAAAGTATCATAAACTGTACAATTCTTGATATAAGAGTTGCGATTGCTGCACCCTGAACTCCAAGCTTGGGAGAACCAAGGTTTCCGAATATAAAAACCCAGTTAAGAAAGATATTTCCGCTCAGAGCAATAAGACTTGCCGCCATAGGAAGCACAGGGTGTTCAGTACTTTTAAGCGTTGCCTCATAAACGTTCGTAAGCCCTGTAAAAGGAATACTGAAAGCTATTATGAAAAGATAAACAGCTCCCTGGTTAATAACCTGGATATCCGGAGAAAATATCCTCATTGTAAAATGTGGGAAAAATGCTCCCATTACAAAGAATACAGAAGAAAAAATCACCGAGCTTACAGCCATTATAGACATGCTCTTGGAAATATTTTTAAAATCTTTTTTTCCCCAGAACTGAGCTATAAATATTGAACCGCCGCTACATAAGCCGAATAAAAGAAGCGAGTAAAGGAAAAAAACTTTATTGGAAAGTCCGACCGCAGCTATCGGTATCTCTCCCAGTTGACCTATCATTAGTGTATCAACAAAATTGACGCTTATGGATATAAACTGCTGAAGAGCCATGGGAAGCGCCAGTTTAAATGCTCTTTTGTAAAAACCTTCCATTCTAAAACCCCTTTGTTTTAAGCTTTATATATCTTTACAGATAATATTATAACAAATCATGGTCTTTATTTACGTAAAGCACCTATTAACTTCGGACGACTTTTTATCAACAGTATTCTTCTGGCATTGACAGGCGATATCTTCTTATGTTATAATCCTTAAAATACGTTAAGCTTATTTTCAAAGGAGAGCTTTATGTCAAAGACTTCAATATCCTGTCAAAAAACTTTTAATATGAATATGCACCATACGAGGCGTGATCGGTTTTTATCAGATCATGTCTTTTTGTGTATTTCTTAAAGACTGATCCAATACAAAATACCGGTCACGTAACAGTGACCGGTATTTTTTTATTTTTCTACGGGAGATGATACCATGAACGGAACGGTTTTAAAGCGAAAGGATTTCTTATACGTATCGGAAAAATATGCTTTCATAACATCTGTGATAAGAGATGTACTCCATAGCAACGGCTTTCATGAAATATTCCCATCTTCGGTTCATAAATGCTCATCCTCTGTGTGCGATGGACTGAAGTTTTCAGATGGTAAAAATTTTTATGTTATAAATCCAGATATTACATCCTGTCTGATAAACAGTATTACAGAAAGTACAGCCAAGATATTTTATATTGCAGAAAAGCTTGACAGCTATATGAACTCATCCTGGCAGATAGGCTTTGAAATAATAAGTCCACAGGAGAGCTCAAACATAACAGACACTTTAAAAACAGCCATAACTATTATGGAAAAGCTAGGGAAAACCAGGTTTTTCATTGATCTAGGCTCGTTAAAAATCTGGGAAGATCTTTGTATGGGAGTAAAAGAGTTTCAAAAGGAGATATTTGAGGCAGTGAAAAGTCAAAACTTCTCATCAATTCTGGAAATGAGTATTCCAGAAAAAACCAAAAAAAGCCTCTTAAAAACCATAGAGTTAAGAACGCAGAACCCTCCCCTTCCGTCAATCCAAGAAATTATGACAGAGATTAATGATGAAAGACTTTGGTTTGATGCATCCTTTATTAATCAGAAGGAGTATTACACAGATATCTTTTTCAATCTTTTTTCAACAGATCCCACACTTATGCTTGGAGTTGGAGGAACTTACAAAACCAAAATTTCGTGGGGATGCGGCATGTCGTTCAGTCTAGAAAACCTTTTTAGGTTGATCGGAGGAGATATCCTTTGAAACTTACATTTGCCGTTCCGAGCGGAAGACTTTCCGAAAAAATCAGATTTTTTTTGGAACAAGCCGATATTCTGGTGCCTGTACCTGTTTCACGGGAACTATCCATTCAACAGGATAATATAACTTTCATATACCCAAGAAGCTCTGACATTCCCGTATTTGTAGAAAACGGAGCTGATATGGGAATATGCGGAAGCGATACTGTTGCCGAACAGATGCCTGAAATATATACTCCTGTTTTCCTGCCTGTTGGAGCTTGCAGAATGAGCATAATATCCCATAATTTTTTTGATTTCTCTGTTAATGACATGAAAGGGTTTACAGTTGCGACTAAGTATCCGGAGATAACCCAAAGGTTTTTCAGGGAGAGAGAAATTCCCGTTAAGATAATAAAGCTGGGCGGTTCGGTTGAACTTGGCTGTATAAGCGGTATAAGCGACTGTATAGTCGATATTGTCGACAGCGGAAAAACCATAAGGGAAAATAATCTCAAAGAAGTACTCAAGATTATGGATATACAGTCGGTTCTTTGTGTAAATAAGCTTTCAATGAAAGTTAAAAACAGAGAAATAACCAGAATAATCAACAAAATAAAGGAGGCCTCTTATGTACGATTATGTCCAAAGCATACTTGAAGATATTAAGGAAAACGGTATGAAAGCACTTTTAAAATACAGTGAACGGTTTGACGGCTTTTCAGGCCCCTTTGCTGTAAGTCCGCAGGAAATGCTTCAAGCGTCTATAAATCCGCAGGATGAGGCTGTAATAGATGAGATCATTCAAAGAGTAAAGAGTTATCACAGCAGACAGGAAATCAAAAGTATTTTCTATGTCCATGAAGACTCTGAGTACGGACTTTTGGCTAATCCCATCGAACGTATAGGAATATATATTCCCAGCGGAAGGTCTGTTCTGGTTTCAACGCTCATCATGACAGCCATTCCTGCCATACTGGCCGGAGTATCCGAAATTGCTGTAACCTGCGGTTCAGCTGGCGGAGCAGTAAACCCTTTCATACTATATACAGCAAAAAAACTAGGAATACATGAACTTTATAAAATTAGCGGAGTACAGGCTATTGCTGACATGGCATACGGCATAAACATGAGAAAAACCGAAAAAATTTTCGGACCGGGAAATGCTTACGTTACGGCTGCTAAAAAGTATCTCTATGGAACAGTCGGAATAGACTGTCTTGCAGGTCCTTCAGAGGTATGTGTTATAGCTGATGATTCTGCAGATAAAAATTATGTGCTGAATGATCTTCAAGCACAGCTTGAGCACGGAGAAGATTCGAGAGCCTATCTTATAACAACTTCACAGGATATCTTCCACTCAACTACAAATCCCAGAATATTGAAGGTGCTGTGTGAAAACATTGAAGAATG
>CALMRR010000045.1 GCA_937871925.1 uncultured Petrotoga sp. | reverse complement strand
CTCACTGCAAAAGGAATACTTGAAGGCTTGACAGCTAACTTTGCAGCCGGTGCAGAAAGCAAAGTAAAAGCAGCAGATTTCAAAGACTTTGCTTACTATGCAATGGTTAACTACTCAAAGGGTTACAAGGTTCTTGAAACACCTTCAGTAACAGTTACTCCTCACGCAAAGTTCCAGTACAACACTCTTATGAACGTTCTTCCTTTCGTTAAGGATACAATCGCTGCATCATGGGTAAATGCCGGTGCCGATCTTGCCCTTGATATGGGTGCTGTAGGAACATTCGGTCTTAAAGACACAGTTACTTTTGCCTTGGGAAAGAATGTTTACGGAACAGATAAAAACTTAGAGTACTACTACGGTTTAACATATACCAACAAGACTCTCGCTTTTGCAAATGTTTACGGCGAGTTTGCCAAGATAAACGGAACTGAGCCAGCTACTCCATTTGGATTGAATGTAAAGTTAAACGGTTCATATACTATGGCTCCTGTAACAGTAAGCTATCTTGCTGAAGTTGCAAAAGACGGAGCAAGCAAATTGGTTCCTCTTTCTGATATTTCAAAGGTAACCGAGAAGTATTTTGCATACCAGGCAACATTGAAGGTAGACATAATTCCTTCATTAGTAAATCTTGAAGCTAAAGTATTCAACTACACAACCAACTCTTACGGCGAATACACAGCTATTCATAAGATTGCTGAACCTGTTTACTACGGAACACTTGCATACACTCCTAATAAATTCTGGAAAGTTGCTGCACACGTAGGAACAGATGACGGTTCAAGCTGGGGTAAGTTTGGAAACATTCACTGGAATCTCTCAGCAGTATGTTCAGTATCGTTCTAATCTGAAAAAAGTATAATCAGGACGGTCGCAAGACCGTCCTTTTTAGGGCACATAGCTCAGCGGGGGAGCGCTTCCTTCACACGGAAGAGGTCGCAGGTTCGATCCCTGCTGTGCCCACCAAAAAAGAATAACCTTAAAGGTTATTCTTTTTTTTCGTGCGTCCTTGACATATAACTATAAATATGATATTATTTCACTCGAAGTGAAATAATAGGCAGGCTGAATATGATAGACCTTATAAAAGTTATGTCATCAGAACGTTTTTTTGAAGTTACAGAGTATTTGAAGCTAAACCCTAATGTAAATGCTTCAAGTATCTCAAGCAACCTGAACATACACATAATTACGGTTCAAAGATATCTTGAAGTCCTTGAAAAGTATGGATTTGTTTCTTCACGCGAAAAAAGAGGAATAGGACGGCCATCCAAAACCTATACTTTTTTAGGGGGGAAGTTTACTCTTGATATTGATGAGCTTTTAAAAGAGTACAGTCTGAGAAGCCAAAAAATAAGAGAAAAAGAAAATTCCACTATAAGCTATAATTATGATATAGACAATGAAAGTATAAAACAGGTGATAATTGGTGGACGCAAGGGAACTAAGGTGGAGCTTGAAGATAAATCCGGAAAGTTTTTGTGGATGCTTCCCCCGCCTGATTCGGACGGTGAAAGTATAGAAAAACTAGCCAGTCAAAGCGGCATGGCTGTGCTTGACGCAGTTAAGTTTGTACGTGATATGATAGAGATTGGAGTAATGGAGGTATGCAGCGATGAATGAAGATAATATTTTTTTTGTTTTATTTTTTGTATCCTTTATGTTCATACTCCAGATACTATTACGCTACTTCCTGAGTCATAAAAAGCTACATATAAAAAAAGTATTCTCACAGAGCTTCAAACAGATACTTATAATGGTTCCTGTTTTATTTTTGTTCATGATTTTTTTCAGCAATAATCATTGGTTTTCTTTGGTAGTTACAGCGGTAATGCTTTTTCTTATTATAATAAGTAGCATATACAACTCTGTTAAAAAGAGAGACAGTATAAAACGATATCTCTATTCAATCCTTGTATATATTCCCTTATTTATGATGAATTTTTTCCAGGATAATCCCATAGTAATTAACATTCTGGCTTTTATCCCGCTTCCTATGGCTGTATTTTATTTTGTTTTTCTTTACAGATATCCTTTTTACAGCCAGTACTGGGTTGAAGGTTCAATTGATGAGATTCTTAGTCAGGTTGAGAAAGGATGTGGATACTCACCAAAGCCTATCACAGTTTTTAAGAGCACCGGAAAAAGATTTATAACAGGCTGCAGAGGTCTGAAGATCATGTTCCGAGAGGAAAAAACGATAGTACGTATGTCCCGGAAGTATCATAAAGCCTGCGGAAGTCCAAACCTTAAAGAATTTTCAGACCGAATAACCGAAAAAATAATCGAAAGGTACAGAGGTGAAGCAGATGAATGACTGGTTTCTTATTATTGTATGTATTGCGGCACTAGGTCTGTTGATATTCAGACAGGCAGTAAAGTACAAACAGTATAAGGAGGAAGATAGAGTAAATGATTTTTTCAAAGAACTTTTGTTCATGCTCCTGCGTATGGCAGTTATTTTAGCAGTACTGTTTCTTATATCGTTTCTTACTGGCACACATTAGATTATAGAAGATAGAAGGAGGAAAAAAATGATAGAAGTAAAAGGACTTGTTAAAAAATTTGGTGAGTTCACAGCAGTAAACAAAGTAGATCTCTCAATAAAAGGTGGGGAAATATACGGCTTTCTCGGTCCCAACGGTGCGGGTAAAACCACTACAATCAGAATGCTTACCGGAACCCTTAATCCTACCGAAGGAGATATTAGAATACTGGATAAGGACATTCGGAAAGACGATATTCAGATTAAGAGTGAGATCGGTGTAGTTCCTGATGAACCTAAGATGTATGAAAACCTCAGAGGCTTTGAATATGTCGAGTTTATAATGGGTATTTATAAAGTAGATAAAACTGAGGCAAAAAAGAGATTGGACGAGATCTGCGAGGCATTTGATATTGATTTTTTAAATGACTATATAGGTGATTATTCACATGGAATGAAGCAAAAGCTTATGGTAGCGACTGTGCTTATGAGAAAACCAAAAGTTATCTTTCTTGATGAGCCTACTGTGGGACTTGATGCAAAATCTGCAAAAATTCTCAAGATGCTTATTCAAAAGTACAGAGATGAAGGATCAACCATTTTCCTTACTACTCATATCCTGGAAATAGCTGAAAAGATGTGTGACAGAATAGGAATAATAAAAGACGGTTCAATAATTGCACAGGGAACCATGGAAGAACTGCGCTCAAAATCAACCCAGCACAATAGGTCGCTCGAAGATATCTTCCTTGAACTTACCGGCGACGAAGAGATAGACAATATCGTAAAGGAACTTTAGGAGGAAGATCATGTCAGACCTTTCATTGTTACTCAAGTATTCATTTAAAAACAAAGTACGTCCGGCAAAAAATAAAAAAGGAGTTTCTAAGGCATCTAAACCTATTACAACTGTAATCCAGTACCTTCTTCCGGCGGTCATATTCGGTATGACTATTGCCCCTGTAATGTTCATAACCATGAAAGACCTCAACATTCCTATGCAGAGTCTTGGTAT
>CALMRR010000044.1 GCA_937871925.1 uncultured Petrotoga sp. | reverse complement strand
ACAAATTGATATGGATCCTGAAGATCTTAATAAAATAGCAAACATAGAAAAAAATTCAATTCATCCGCTGGCTAAAGCCATTTGGGAGTATAACCTTCCCAACTATTCAGAAATATCTATTGAAGATGTACGTGAAGAAGTCGGACATGGGATCTCTGGCAGACATTTAAGCGACACATACTTTATAGGCAAGCCTGAATATCCGTCAAAGTATACAGAACTTTTAAATCAGGGCTACACTGTTTTGCAAGCTTTAAAAAACGGTCAGAATATTGGCTGTATAGCTATTTCTGATCCAATAAAGGAAGATTCTGCCCATGCGGTTGGAGAGCTTAAGAGTATGGGAATAAAAGTAGTTATGGTAACCGGAGATGATGAAAAAACAGCAGCCATAATAAGCAAAAAAGTAGGGATAGATGAGTTTGAAGCAGGAGTTAAGCCTGAAGGAAAGGCAGATATAGTTAAAAAGTACCAGATTCAGGGATATAAAGTAGGGATGGTCGGAGATGGAATAAACGATGCAGCAGCCTTGAAATCAGCGGATATAGGAATAGCTGTCGGAACAGGGACAGATCTTGCCATAGAAAGCGCAGATATTGTAATTGTAAAAGGGGAACTGTCAAAAGTAGCTGATGCCATAAATATATCAAAAATTACGTTTTTAAAGATAAAACAAAATCTTTTCTGGGCTTTTTTCTATAATGTTGTTGCTATTCCTCTTGCAATGACAGGTGTGCTTCACCCCATAATTTCCGAACTGGCAATGACCTTCAGCTCAATAAACGTTATACTTAATTCGCTTAGCATAAGAAAAAAAATTTAAACGGAGGTGGATTATGAAGTACACGTATACTGTAAACGATATGGCATGCGGACACTGCAAGATGCACATTGAAAAAGCATTAAAGGCGTTGGAAGGCGTTGAAAGCTTTAATGTTGATCTTAAAACCAAGAAAGTTGAAGTACAGACAGAGCTTAATCCAGAGCTGATTGAAGGCGCTATAAAAGATGCCGGATATACCCCGGAAAAAGTATAAAACCATAAAAAATTTAAAAACGACGTATTTATACTTTGAACTGACTTTCCAAAGTTGGATGAGAAAACCAACTTTCGGAGGTCAGTTTTAATATGTTGGTTGTCCTTTAAAAAATGCACTTTGTCCAGAGGAAATAAAAAAAAATATTCTTTGTTGTATAATAAGACTGTATAAATTATCAGGGGGTGTTATCTCTTATGGATGAAAAGCAGAAGTTTGAAATTGCAAAGAAAAAGGTTCAGGATATCAAGGATTTTTATGTACATCTCATGGTCTACGTTGTTGTGAATGCTTTCCTTTTTATAATCAACATGCTGACTTCCAGGAGCTACTTATGGGTTGTATGGCCCATGCTCGGCTGGGGAATAGGAGTTTTCTTCAACTGGCTTTCCGTATTTGGCATGAACAGTATGCTGGGCCGTGACTGGGAAGAGAAAAAGGTCGAAGAAATAATGAAAAAAATGGACGATAAAAATAAAATCGAAAGAGGTTGAAAAATGAAAAGATACTGGACGGTAATAATACTTATAATTATAATTGCGGCGGTATTTTATTTTTTACCTATAAGCATTAACCCAAGCGATATAGGACATTTTTTCACTTTCGGTAAAAGTAATGTGACCACGCTTACCAGCGAGAGCGTAGATCTTCAGGACAGCATAAGTAATATAAGAATGAATTCGATGAGTACAAATATCTATATTTCCCATGGAGAAAAAAACACATTCTCCTACAAGCACGACAGGAAATCGACAGATTTTGAATACTCTACAGATTCCGGAAATTTTTTCCTTAAAGAGTACGGCAAAGGTTTACTCTTCAATATCGGTTCTTTTGGATCGAAAGAGTTCAGACTGACAACTATGGATTTACAGAAAGATGTAAATGTCCATTCTGTTTCAGGAGAAATTTTTTCAGAGGGGATAAGCTGCGAAAACGGAATATTCGGTTCTACCTCCGGAGATATTGAACTGAAAAATTTTAAAGCAGAAACAGCCAAGTTTGAAAGCGTTTCCGGGGAGATTACCGTTGATTCCGGTGACATGAAAAAAGTTACTGTTGGCACCGTTTCCGGCGATGTGAGGCTTTATAAAGTTTCTTCACTGCAAAATATTAACATAAATACTACAAGCGGTGAGGTTGTAATAACCGGGCTGGATCTTTCAAAGTATAAAATAATATTCAGTAGCGTAAGCGGCAGCCTTTCGGCAGGAGATCTGGGAAAGATAAAGTCACGAGGTGAGATTGGCAGCGGTGAGTATACCATATCTATACGAACAGTATCGGGTGATGCAAAAATAACGTCAACATCACTGTAAACAATCAAAAGATAAAATTAAACCATAACCCGGAAATCCATGAGATTTCCGGGTTTATTTTCCCCTTCAGGGGAGTACGGCGCAGCCGGGAGGGATGTGCCTTGTGTCTTTGTAC
>CALMRR010000043.1 GCA_937871925.1 uncultured Petrotoga sp. | reverse complement strand
TCTCTTTGGGCGGCTCGTTCCTGAACTTAGACATTATCTCATTTATTTTTACTCCGCCTTGTATTCCTTCAAATTCATATGACAGAGTTTTTTCACCGTAAAATCCGTACTTAAGGCTGAGCTCCTGCAAAAGCTTTCCAATGCTTGAGCCTGTTTTTTTAAGTTCTCCCGCCAGCATACAGATGAGTGCAGCCGCCATAACAGCGTCTTTATCGCGGGCATGAGTACCGGCAAGATAACCGTAACTCTCTTCAAAACCTAAAATAAACTTCTTCTCTTTGTTCTTTTCATAATACTCTATCTTTTCACCTATAAACTTGAACCCCGTCAGAGTTTCCTGTACAGAAACCCCATAATCAGCAGCTATTGATTTTATCATATCTGTAGATACGATAGTTTTTATTATGAGACCATTATCGGGAAGAATATTTTTTTCGCTCATTTTATTCAAAAGAAAGTAACTTAGTGCGATTCCTATCTGATTACCGTTAAAAGACAGATAATCTCCGGATTCTTTTTCAAAAACCCCTATTCTGTCAGAATCTGGATCTGTAGCCATAACAATATCTGCATCAGATTTTCTGGCAAGCTCCAAAGCAAGCGTAAAAGCCTGTTTTTCTTCAGGATTGGGAACCTTTACAGTTGAAAATTCAGGATCAGCTACTGCCTGCTGTTCAACTACTTCAAGATCCAAGCCCAGTCTGCCAAGCAAAGTTCTTACAGGCTCCAAGCCCGTCCCATGCAGAGGTGTATACACTATCTTTAAATTAGAATATACATCACCAATAATGCCTTTAGAGTAGCTAAAAACAGCCTCAATATAACTGTTAAAAACACTTTCATCAAGTATCTGTATCATACCTGACTTCATCAGTTCTTCATAATTCGACCTCTTAACATCTTTAAAATGGTCAAGACTTTCAACATTTCTGGTTATTATATCGGCATATGCCGGAACTGCCTGTGTTCCGTCCGATGTATATACTTTGTATCCATTATACTCTTTAGGATTATGGCTTGCAGTTATGACAAGTCCACCTGCTGCATGAAGATATCTCACAGCGTATGAAAGGATTGGTGTTGCAGTAGGCTTTGAAAACAGGAAAACCTTCAACCCGTTGGCTGCAAAGACCTCAGCTGATACCTTGGAAAAAAGCTCTGACTTGTTTCTGGTATCGTAGGCTATTACCACTGACAGATTCTGATTTTGGCTTTTTAAAAAATCTGCAAACCCTTGACTTGCCCTGGCAACAGTATGAATATTCATCCTGTTGGACCCTACTCCGATCTTCCCTCTCATTCCTCCTGTTCCGAACTCAAGATCTTTGTAAAAACACTCCACTATCTCTTTTTCATTGCTTCTTATCTTTTCAAGGTCATCCTTAAGGGACAGATCTGCATTTTCAACCCATTTTTTATAATTTTCATAAGCAATCACTTTTAAATCTGTCATTGTCTTCCCTCCCCTTATAAACAAAGATGCTGATTACAATCAAATTATACCATACTGCCAAAGATCTTCCAATTGTCTGCCAATAACCCAAACCTATTGTTGATTTTATTGACTAATTAAGGTATAATAGTTTTATAGAGCGCCCGTAGCTCAACTGGATAGAGCGTCGGACTTCGGATCCGAAGGTTGTGGGTTCGAATCTCGCCGGGCGCGCCATTATAAAGCAAATACCAAAATTGAAGTTGTATTATAAAAAAGGAGGCTATAACTATGGCAGAAGCTGAAGTCTTAAAAGTAGCTGCAAACTCCAAACCTATAGCTGTCGCCGGAGCTCTTTCTGCAATAATCAGAGATCACGGTATAGCCGAACTGCAAGCTATCGGAGCCGGTGCCGTCAACCAAGCGGTAAAGGCTATAGCCATAGCAAGAGGTTACGTTGCACCCAGCGGAATTGATCTGGTTTGTATTCCGGCCTTCTCTGATGTCCATATTGAGGGTGAAGAAAGAACGGCCATTAAGTTCACCATAAAAAACAGGTAATTAATTAATCGGAGCCTAGCGCTCCGATTAATTTTCTATTATAGTTTCATATCCGTCCAATACAAGACTTACTATATTAATTATTTCAAGTATGCTGTTCTTAAAACTCTTTTTCACGGTTATTCCGATGCTTTTCTTTACTCCTTGAGGACTCGTATAAGATACTACCAGATCGTATTCCGTACCGCTGTACTCTCTGGACGAGTAGACTCCGTCGGCAAGAACCTTTTGCGGCGAAAATACCTGCAATTGTTCTACAAAAGTCATGCTGCCTATAGACTGAAAGAACCTTTCTTCAATGTTATCCTTACCCTTTATCATATAAATAATATTATCAAAAACTTTTAAAATATTAAGCGTTTTCGCAGCTATCTCTTCTTTAAAGTCAATAATTTCAAGAAACTGTTTGGTATAAAAATGGAAAATTATCCTGTATATAGTATTTATAAAGAGTTTCTCCTCTTCCTCAATAGACGTATCCCTGGTTATGAACAATAGAAATGTGTCATTTTCAAATGTTCCAACGGGAATAACGGCCTTGATTTTATCAAAAGCTTTATCTTCAAATTTATTATATCTGTTTATAATAATAGGAGAACTGAGCTCAATGCTGTGTATAAGCTCTTCTGAAAGCTCAAACTCATCGATATTGAGTTTTAGTCTTCCATACTCCTCTGTTTTTAAAGCTTTTCTTTCATTAACTCTATATATAGAAACACTGCAGAATAAAAGTTCAGATATTCCCGATGCCACTATCTCCATAAACTTTTCTATGCTGAGCGGTTCTGAAAGATTTAAAACCAAGCTTTCGATGGAAGAAAGCTGATATGACAACCTGTCAATAATCGTTAAAAGCCTTTGGTTTTCGAATAATTCCTTCTCTTTTTCGAAGGCTTGTACAATCATCCTTGATGTTTCCTCATCTTCAAACTTGCCGTCACACAGTACATACGTATCGAAAGGAAAGTCATATATCTTTTCAAGTCCGGCTTCCCTTATGATATCCTCTATATTCTGGTATTCAAGCTTGGAAGGAAAAACATTTTTTGCATCAAGAACCACCCAAAGGTTTTCAAAAAAACGGACAATTATCATCTTCGAGCTGTGTGTCTCTGCAACAATAAGATTACCTAAAAGATTGTGAAAGGATGGAGTTCCAAGATTTGCAACGAGTTCTATTATCTTCTGTATATACTTCATACACTACCCCCGGCTTTTTTTCTTAAACTCCGTACTGATTTATTATAACACATTTATTACTCATTTAAAATATGGTATAATAGTAAGCACAGCATACATTAAAGATTGTTATATTTATCTTTTAATAATAAAGTTTTTTTATAAAATGTTAAGGAGGACTACTCGTGCAATCCAACGGAAAAGTTGATATACTTAATTCTTCTATCGGAAAGGCCCTTTTTAAATTGGCGTGGCCTTTAGTTTTAACTAACCTTCTTCAGACTATGTACAACATTACTGATGCTTTTTTCTTAGGAAAGCTTGGTACCGCTGAGTTTTCTGCTCCAACGCTAGCCCAGCCCATAATGTTTGTTTTTATTGCTTTGGGAGCAGGCTTCTCACAGGCAGGGTCAACGATAATCGCTCAGTATACCGGAATGAAACGACAGGATCTGGCAGAAAAAAATGCTGCTCAGGCAATCCTTACTACTCTCGTTCTTTCCTCGGTTTTTTCACTTGTAGGAATACTCAGTGCAAGAGCCATAGTATCCCAAATGGCTTTATCAAAATACACCATAGACCTTGCGGTCACATATATGGTAATAGAGTTAGCTTCAGTTCCTTTCATGTTTGTAATGCAGCTGAATTCAGGAATTCTCAGAGGCTGGGGAAACTCCGTGATAGCTTTGAGGCTTACCTTTGTATCGGTAATGATGAACGTAGTTCTTGATCCTATTTTTATATTTGGATTCAAACAGGGAGTTGCAGGAGCCGCTGTTGCCACATTCATTTCACGTTTTGTTATAGCCGTATACTTCACATATCTTATGTTCAGTGGAAAGTACGGTTTTAAACTCAGAGTAAAGGATTTCAAGCCAGATTTCAGTTCAATCATGCAGGTAATAAAAATAGGACTTCCTGCTTCGTTCGGCCAGGCAGTAACCTCGCTTGGGTTTACCCTTATAATGGGTGTGGTCTCCAG
>CALMRR010000042.1 GCA_937871925.1 uncultured Petrotoga sp. | reverse complement strand
AGCTTATGAAGTTTTTTGAAAAGTATTCTGGTTTGGTGTGAAATATTTAAAAAATTAAAACCATAAGTATAAAAAGTTCAAATACACATCTTTCCTAGCTGTGTTGTACTCTCTTAAAGGAGAGAATTATATCCGGGAATATAACTTAACAAACTTTATGTAATGATTTTATTCCTCCTTTGAAGGAGGTGCTGCCCAGAACATAGCAGCAAAGGCGGCGGTGGATGTGCTTTTATATCTATGGCATTGAATTTGTAATTCATTGTTTGAGGGGATGTTTATGAAAAAGAAGGTTCTGAAAGTTTTGTCGGGTATTATTTTAATTGTTATTGTAGGGTTAATTGGTTTTGTTGTCTATATAAATATTCAGATGAATAAACTTCCCGGTATGACATTTGAAGAATCTTTTGCTTATACTCTTAAAGATAACAAGAACGCTGTCGTTACAATCGGAATCTATAAGAACGGCGAAAGCTCGTATGAAGTCTATGGGAAGGATGGTCAAAAACTTGAAAAGGAGCCGCATGTATATGAAATCGGTTCTCTGACAAAAACAATGACGGCGGCTTTGATAGCAAGAGCGGTTAATGAAGGGAGAATTTCTCTTGAGGCAAGGATTGACGAATATCTTTCTTTGCCGCATGATAAGGCATATCCTACGATTCATCAGCTACTAACGCATACATCGGGATATAAAGGCTATTATTGTAAACTTCCTATGATAGGTAATTTTTTTATGGGCAGAAATTCTTTTTATGGTATTAAGGACAGTATGATTTTATACAAGCTTTCTTCAAAAAATGTAAGCGGTAAAAAGGAAAGATTTGAATACTCTAACTTTGGCTACGCTGTACTTGGTCTTGTGCTTGAAAATATTTATGGAAAGGAATATACAGAGCTTCTTAATAATTATCTTAAGAAGGATTTAGGACTTGTTGGTACGCAGGTATCTGAAGGTAAGGGTGATTTAAAAAATTATTGGGACTGGCAGGCCGGAGATGCTTATATTTCTGCGGGTGCTGTAATTTCTAATATAGATGATATGCTGAGCTACCTGAAAATGCAGATTGATGAAGCGGGTGAGTTTGCTGAATGTCATAAAGCATTAGAGAAAATTGATAAGGTTAACGGCCAGCATCAGAAGATGGGTATCCGTACAGATGAGATTGGCATGGCTTGGATATTGGACACATATAACGGTTTTATATGGCACAACGGCGGAACCGGTAACTTTGAAGCATATCTTGCCTTTCATCCAAATAGTAAAACCGGTATTGTCATTCTGTCCAACTTAAAGCCGTCGGAACGTATACCGGCTAGTCTATACGGTATCAAATTGTTGCAGGAGTTAGTAAATTCAAAATAAAAATCCGGCCGCTTCAAGGGTTTATCCTTGGATGCGGCCGGTGGTTTCAGGATGTCTGGGTATCAGATTTCACTATCTGGGAGCTGCCGTTTCGTATAAACAATGTTCCGTCTGCCGATATATCAATTTTTACAGTATCGCCGGGGTTTATATCTCCGGAGATTATTTTTTCGGAAAGCGGAACTTCTATTTCCTTTTCTATAGCCCTTCTCAGAGGTCTTGCACCATATAGCGGGTCAAATCCGTTTTTGGCTACTTCAAGTTTAGCATCCTCGCTCATTTCTATTTTTATGTTCTTTTCTTGGAGCAGTTTTTCAAGGTTTCTGATCATTATATCTACGATTGACTTAACGTTCATAAGATTGAGAGGTCTGAAGAATACAATGGAGTCTATTCTGTTAAGAAACTCCGGTTTAAAGTATCTTTTGAGATCTTCCTTGACCTGTTTTTCTATGTCATCTTCTTTTTTTCCTTGTTCAAGCATGCGGAGAATATTTTCAGAGCCAATGTTGCTTGTCATAATTATTATAGTGTTTCTGAAGTCCACCACATAGCCTTGTGAGTCGGTAAGCCTGCCGTCATCCAGAAGCTGAAGCAATATATTAAAAATATCCGGATGTGCTTTTTCTATTTCATCAAATAGGATTACCGAGAAGGGTTTTTTTCTGACCGCACCGGTAAGGTATCCTCCTTCTTCGTAGCCCACATAGCCAGGAGGAGAACCTATCAGTCTTGATACGCTGTGTTTTTCCATGTACTCGCTCATATCAATTCGGATAAGGTGATCTTCGGATTCAAAGAGCACTTCTGATATGGTTTTCGCCAGTTCGGTTTTTCCTACTCCCGTAGGGCCGAGAAAAAGGAAAGAGCCGACAGGGCGTTTGGGGTCTTTGAGTCCTGCACGTGCTTTACGTATAGTCTGTGCAACCGCTTTTATAGCCTGATCCTGAGAAATGACTCTTTTATGTATCTCTTCTTCAAGATTCATAAGTTTTTTTCTTTCGCTTGAGAGCATTTTTTTAGCAGGAATACCTGTCCATTTTTCTATAATTCCGGCAATGTCCTCTTCACCTACGATATTTGAGTTGGCTGTGTTCTTTTCTTTTTTTGTTTTTTCAAGCTCTGACTGTAATTCAAACAAAAGAGCTTTTTTGTAGGCTGCTTCTTGGTAGGCAGACTTTATAGTAAGGTCGTTTATATCGTCTTCGGTCCTTTTTATTTTTTCTTCCAGTTCAAGAACTTCTGAGGGTTTGTTTTCAAACTCTATACTTTTTTTTGAACATGCTTCATCTATAAGGTCGATGGCCTTATCAGGCAAAAATCTGTCTGTTATATATCTCTGGGATAGTTTCACCGCAGCATTTACAGCATCATCGGTTATCACAACATTATGATGCTTTTCGTAATTTCCTTTAAGACCTTTCAGTATTTCTATGCACTGTTCGGAGTCAGGTTCATCTACCTGTATGACCTGAAATCTTCGTGCAAGCGCCTTATCTTTTTCTATGTACTTTCTGTATTCATCAATAGTGGTTGCGCCTATAACCTTGAGTTCTCCTTTTGCAAGCGATGGTTTAAGAATGTTTGCAGCATCCATAGAGCCGCCCTCGGTGCTTCCTGCGCCTATTATGTTGTGTAGCTCGTCGATGAAAAGAATCATTGAATCTTTGGATTTTTTGACCTTGTCTGTAAGTTTTTTAAGCCGTTCTTCAAACTCCCCTCTGTACTTGGAACCTGCAATTATGCTGGAAAGGTCTATCTGTAGCAACTGCTTGTTTTTAAGTGAGGCAGGTACCTTTCCTGATACGATACGCTGAGCAAGTCCTTCGACAATAGCAGTTTTTCCTACTCCTGGATCGCCTATAAGAACCGGATTATTTTTGGTTTTTCGACAGAGTATTTCTATAAGTCTTTCTATTTCTTCATTTCTTCCGATTACAGGCATGAGCTTTTTGTCTTTTGCCTGTTTGGTAAGGTCTGTAGTGTACTTTTTTATAGGATCGTCTTCATCGGCAGAATCCTCAGAATCTTCTGTCTGGTTAAGCATTGAGTATATACTGTTTTGGTCTGTATATGAAGACAGGAGTTTTGATGCCTGCGATGTTCCTTCAAGTAAGATTCCTAAAAGAAGGAAAAGAAGGTTTATCTTTTTTTTCTTAAGTTTTCCGGATTCAGACCTTGATATCTCAAAAACTCTGTTGAGAGCAGGAGAGATATAAAGCTGGTTCTGCGATGAGTAGTAGGTAGATCCTGTTGAAGAATAGATAAGTTCTTCTGTTTTTCGGTTAAGAGCGGTCAAGTCGTTATTTTCAAAGAGCTTTTCCACACTTTCATCATCGGTTTGAAGTATACCGTAAAGAAGATGTTCCGGATTAATAGTTCCGGAGTGTGAGGAAGCTGTTTTTTCCTGAGCGGTTTGAATCGCCTGCAGTGCTTTTTCTGTAAAATCATTTGGGTTCAGTCTCATAGTATCACCTCGTTAATCAATTGTAATGTTTGACTGATAATTATCTTGTAATAAGAAAAGCGTTTTCACGCTTTCCTTATATATTAGACTTGAGATAATCAAAAAAGTTCAAAGTAAAGGTTATTTCTTTATAAAAATAAGATAGTTTTCTAATTTTTCTGCCTGTTCGGAGCTTTCTGCAATTACATTGGTGTACTTGTCCAAACCGGGTTCGTATGTTTTTACATTCGGATCTATTTTTAAAAGCAGATCAATATCCTGCTGCGGCAAAGACAGTATTTTTTTGGTAAGTGGTACTTCTGTCTTGGATTTTATAAAGTCTGCCATGCTAACGTCTTTGTTTTTTTCATAGTACTGCAGGTACTTTAGAATGTTCATAAAGTTGGTTGCATCCATAAAACCTGAAACTGTTCCGAAGTATTCTGTCTTGGAAAAAAACGCAAAGGTAGGTGTGCCTCTTACTCCAAATGCTCCGAAAAGCTGTGAGTAGGTATAAGTTTTCCCGTTGTACTTTGCGGTCTTAATGTTTGAGGAGGTTATCTGCGTAAAGATGAAAGATGTTTTGAGCCACTGTATAATGGTGGGATCTGTAAGAGTTTCATCCTCAAACTTTTTGCAATAATAACAGTCATCTGAAGTAAACATTACCACAACTTTTTTACCGGTAAGTTCAGAAATCTTGAAGGCATTGTCAAAATCTATTACAGAAAAATCTTTTAGGCTGGTTGCTGCCATTGTTAAAACCGCTCCGAATAAAATAAGTAAAAAACTAATGCCTCTTTTCATAGTATCACCTCAAGTTATCTGTAGTTTGTTAAAAAGTCCTAGCATCATTACTATTCCCATAGCTATCATTATAATCCCGCCTGCAAGACGTAGATATTTCTGCCATTTCGGCTGTCCGAAGGAAATTTTGGAAGTTATTTTACTTATAAGCCCTCCGAGGAAAAGAAACGGTAAGGAAATTCCAAGAGAGTATACAAACAAAAG
Source organism: uncultured Petrotoga sp. (assembly GCA_937871925.1). Lineage (GTDB taxonomy): Bacteria > Thermotogota > Thermotogae > Petrotogales > Petrotogaceae > UBA5851. Next base: position 3,433 of record CALMRR010000042.1, on the reverse strand, counting down.
TAGACCTCCATACCAGACACTTGATCTTGCAGCGGCAAGAGTCAGAATTGCCCCCAGAACCGGTCCTGAACATGGTAACCAAACAAAGGAGATGAGTATGCCCATTAGAAAAGCCGATAAAAAGGAGTTGTTTCTGAATTTGTTAAAGTTGATGGCCTTGCCTTTAAAAAGCTGAACTTCAAAAAGGTAAAGCAAGCCAAGAACTGCTATGAAGATTCCTCCTGCTATATTTATTATCCATTGATACTGTGATAGGAAGTAGCCAAGAAAGCCCGATGCTGTTCCGAGAATGGAAAAAAACACCGACAGTCCAAGAAAAAATGCTCCTGCCCTTTTGAGTGTGCTTTTGAAGTTTGAAATGTCCGGCAGAAGTATTCCTAAGAATATAGGAACAAGGGGAAGGGCACAGGGACTGAAGAAGGACAGAAAGCCGCCTCCCAAAGCAGTTAAAACATCTATAGATTGAGTTACGGACAGTGCCAGTTGGTTTTCCATAGATACCTCCTTTTTACCCCATACGGGTATTTTAATTATAACATATAAAGTCAGATTTTTTCAACTTTTTTATTGTGATATAATTGAAATAAGAAAAATTATGCCTCAATCTCAACGACTTCATGCGGGAGGTGCTTTATGTCCGGGTTATATATCAGAATGGATCAGGATTTTGTAAATGGTCTGGTTGATAAGGTGATAGAGTCTAATACCAAAATACCTTGGCTTAAGAATCTTAATGTTCAGATTAAGGATGAGGGAATGCATTTTCAGGCGGATATAGAGTTTATGGGAGAGGAAAAAAGGCTTGATTCTCTAATATCAATAAAAAACAAACCGCAGTCCTTGTCACAGGGGAGTCTGGTTCTGGCTTTGTCGGGAGAGGAAGGTATAGTAAAGATACTTCAGGGTATTTTTCTGTTGCTCTCAAGATTCAGCGGTGGATTTAATTCTAGAGAGAATAATATAGAGATTGACCTTGAAAAGATAAATGCCGATCCTTTTATTAAGGAAGTTTTTTCGTATATGAAACTTGATAAGATGGATTTCAAAGACGGTGAAATCTTAATGGAATTGAGTTATAGGGAAAGTGACTGAAATGAAAGGATCTGCCGTCATACAGATTGATAGTGAGACTGTAAGAGCTTTTTTGGAAAAGATTGTTGAGGGAAATGCCGGTTCTTTTATCAAAAAAATTTTTGATTCTTCTTCAAAGCTAAGATTTTATGATAATAAGATAGAACTTTCAGTTCTGTTTTTTAAATTTTATGCAAAGCTTGTGCAGTTCCCTTCTACTTTATGCGGAGTGTACGAGTTTGAGCACAATATTCCTGCCGAAAAGCTCAATATTTCAAAGCTGCCTCAAAATATAAAGATAAAGGATAATAAGTTATATTTTTTTGTTCCGGAGAATGTTCTCACGCAAAATCTTATTATAAGGTCTATGAAAATAAGTGATGATAAAATTTATATAGAACTTACTTACTGATGGAGGTACTTTATGGCAATAAAAGTAGACGATTCGCTTATTAAAAAACTTGAGAGGCTTTCAAAAATTTCTCTTTCCAAAGACGAAGAGGAATCGATTAAAAATGATTTGAATACCATACTTGAGTATATGAGTATCCTTGATGAAGCTGATGTTTCAGGTGTCAGGGAGATGTACTCTCCGGCAAGCGATGAACTAACGACTGTTCTGCACGATGATCTTCCTGAGAAGTTTGATGGAGCTCAAAGCATAGTCGCTCAGTTTCCAAAGAAAAAGGGAGATCTTCTGGTTGTTCCTTCAATTCAAAACTAATGAACAGCTTTGGATCAGTATATGAAGACTGTGCTGTTAAGTTTTTGAAGAAGAAAGGGTTTAAAATTTTGAAAAGAAATTTCAGTGTAAAGTCCGGTGAGATAGATATTATATGTATGGACGGAAATACTCTTGTTTTTGTCGAGGTAAAAGGAGGAGAAAATTATCTTTCATCTCCGGCATACAGGGCCGGTATTGGAAAGCTGACCAAAATTTCAAAGGTAGGGCAGATTTTTATTTCTATGAATGAGGGACTGAAGTTTGAAGAGGTTAGAATAGATGTTGTTGCTGTAGATAAAGGGATGAATGTAGAATACTTTCCTTCTCAAAGATTTTGAAATGAAATTTATATCAGCCGCCGTAATGGCGGCTGATATTTTTTCATGAATAAAAAAATGACTATACTCACTTTTATAATTTTTTTAAAATGATAACATAGAATCAGAAAGGAGAGATTATTATGGATTTTAAGGAGCTTAAAAAAAAGGCCGCTCAGCACATATACAGTTCGCTTAACTATATTTCTGCGGAAGACATCGGAGATGTGATCCAGAATTTCTTTGTGGTCTGTGATAAAGGAGTATTCATTATCTCGGAAGAAAAAAAGCAGTATCGTGTCTTATGGGCATGTGATGATTTTTCTTTTGTAGTAGAGAATTTGAAAAAATTTATAGATGAATACAGCGATTTTCAGGAGGAAAAACGTATTTTTATAGAGTTTGTTCAGCCTAGAGATATTATCGGGCTTGCTAAGATAGGGTTCAAAATAGTTAGTGAATGGATGGATTACTGGATAGAGGATATAAATAAAATAGATATACAGAAGGAACGGTTTTCGCAGGTATTTACAATTTCTGAGAATGAATACCATACAGCTGCTGAAGTCACTTTAAGATGTGCAGGCATGTCCCGTGAATATGAGGGAGAGAGTTATGCATTTGTAAGAGAGTGGGTCAAAACCAGAAACTCTAAAGTTCTGGTGTACAAGCAGGATAAAAGCATTTGCGGAGTATGTTTTATAAGCATATACAGATCAAGTTCTGCCAAAGCAAATGTTCTTTGGGTAAGAGAGATTGCTGTAGATCCTATGTATCAGGGAAGAGGAGTAGCAACAGTTTTGCTTAACAAGGCTCTTGAGTACGGAAAAAATTGGGGGGCTTATAAAAGCTTTCTTTCCGTGGACAGGGAAAACTTCCGTGCAATAAGGATCTATGAAAAAATTGGTTTTCATCCCAAAGCCGGTCATGGTCAGATTAATATGGCGTATAACGTCTTAAATAGAGTATTGGAAAAAACTGATGTATGATTTTCGGTTATCATAAAATACTTATCATGCCGGCCATTCGTCCGGTTTTTCCCTTATCTCTGCGATAAGAAAAGAAAAGCTCTTCTTCTTCAAAGGTGCACAACTCTGAACAAACAATGTTTTCCTTCAAAATTCCGCAGTTCAAAAGTGTTTCCTGGTTAGCAAGCTTCAGATCAACGGTGTAGACTTCTCTTTCATATACACAAAAATTTTGGCTGTAAGGAAGTTTTTGCAGCTGCTCAAAAACATCTTTCTGTACTTCAAAATGTTTGCGGCACAAACCAGGGCCTATTGCGCACAAGATGTCGCATGGTCTTGATCCGTAATTTTTT
>CALMRR010000041.1 GCA_937871925.1 uncultured Petrotoga sp. | reverse complement strand
GCGCTGCCTTCGCAAGGCAGAGGCCGTGGGTTCAAATCCCATCGGCTCCACCAAATCACCCAAAATCTTATAAAAGGTTTTGGGTGATTTTTATTTTATCAGGTATTACTATTTTGCATATACTATCTATGGTAAAATTTTAATACACACATCTTCGGAGGTATGAAATGAAAAAACTAAGTAAAAGCACTCTTCTAGACCGCCTGCGCATAATAAGAAAAGAACTTCCTCAAGTGCGCGATTATATAGAAAACGAGTATATTGATAGTGAAGGGTTCGCAGTAATAGCAATACACCCAAAAAACAGGGAGTCCATCTTTCATCCTTTTTCTGCTTCAGACAAAGTTAGTCCCGAGCTTTACGGTTACATTGAGTCTCTGACCTATCCTATTAACTCATATATTCCCCTGAAGATACTGTTTGAAGAAGATTTTCTTTCTCCCAACGAACAGCAGGAGCTTGTAAGAATCATACTGAATCATTATAAGCTTAAGCTGTATGAAAAAGATGTCGAACTTAAGCTAAATCTCCTGAGAACCTTTTCTCTCCTTGCTATTGGAGCTTTTCTCTATTCTATGTCTTTTTGGCTGAGCACAATAAAAACCGGTCCTTTTCTTCATGAAATTGTATCCATAGGAGCCACTTTCGCAGTATGGGAATCTGTAAGCCATTGGATTATAGAACGTAAAAACCTCCGCCTGCAATGGATGAACGCCGGACAACTTGCCACTATGAATATTGATTTTAAACGTCAAAAGAATTAAAATATCATTTGGCCACTTATCTTTATATTCAACATACATCGGAGGGGAAGGTACATGAAAAAAAACAGAAAAAGAGTTTACTGGTTTACAGCATTAGCTATGTTGGCAGTAACCTGTGTCCTGATACTGTTTATCACCGGTACAAATAGTTCTTCTGAACAGACTGATTTCAGCAAGGAAAGATGGACTACAGCATTTCAAAAACTTCACCACAGACTTGTCAAAGAGTATGCCTTCACTGAACATAAAAATATCGACTGGCAGAGCATGTATGCAGCTTACTACCCTCAAATTAAAGCTGCTCAGGAAAAGAATGATTTCGATAGTTACTATGTATCTTTAAGAACTTATCTGCACTGCATTCCTGACGGTCATGTAATCATCAATAATTTGAACGAAACAGATTACAAGTATGTCGGAGGCGGTTATGGACTGGCAGTGACAAGACTAGATGACGGGAAAGTAATAATTTCATGGGTTGATACCTCCGGTCCTGCGTGGCAGCTCGGTATAAAAACAGGAGCGGAGCTGATTTCCTGGAACGGCATGAATGCACAACAGGCTATTGATAGAACTTCTATAGTATTTTCCAGCATCCCTGCGACTGATGAAAATAAACTGCTTAAAAAAACTCAGTATCTCGTACGTTCACCTGTTGGTACGCAAACCGAGATCCAGTACATGAACCCGGAAGATTTATCGGTTCAGACAGCTGTAATCAAAGCTTACGATGACAAAGGCGTCTCGCTTAAAAAAAATTATCCTGATTCTGTAGTTTCAGACAAGCTCAGAGACATGTTTC
>CALMRR010000040.1 GCA_937871925.1 uncultured Petrotoga sp. | reverse complement strand
GCTTATACATTCTCTCCTGCGCCTTATTGATACTCCGTCACCTACGGGTCTTGAGTCAAGAACTTTAGAATCTTCGTATCCGCAAAAAGGACACTTCATTCTTTCACCCCACGAGCAAAGAATTATTCTTTATTCTTTATTCTTTCTTATTTCCTGAGCAATTTCAGATATCTTTTTCAACTTGTTATATAAAGTTGATTTTGACATTCCAAGTGCTTCCGCCATATCCTTGAGACTGTCTTCTTCATTTTCAAGCCTGTAGCGAGCAATAATTTGCGATTTCTCGTCAAGCGAGTTCAGCCCGACAGTTTGTTTTATGTAGTTTATATCGTTTATTTGATTAGAAGAACTTTGAGCTGTTTTCTCTGCATTGGCACTGATAAAGTTTATGGTACGGCTGACACTTCCCTTAAGATATCTCACCCTTAAAGTTTCCTGGAGCTTTTCAATCGTCTTGTGAGCCTGCATCAGTTCCAGAACATTTATTATATCCTGACTTGATTTTATATAAAGCTTTATTTTATTGCTCTTTACAAGATAGTTAGCTTTGACTCCCGCAAGAGTCTGGAAAACCTTTATCAGATCATCTGCATAGCTTTCGCTTATATCTGTAAAAAATTCCATATGATATGACGACTTCATAGATATCGATCCTGTTGTAAGAAACATCCCCTTAAGAAAAACTCCAAACTTAACAGGATCATTTTTTATAACTTCGGGAACAGAATCTTCATATATAGATATTCCTTCCCCAGAAAGAACCTTGTCGACATACTCAAGATTAAGGAGTATCTCTCCCATTCTCCCTATGCGCAGCCTTCTTTCCATTTTAACATATGCGGCTATCCATTCTCCGAAAAGCTCCCTTGAAAGCTTATAAACCCTTTTCATTGAATTCATGGAACTTACCGTTATTTTGAGATGCCGGTTTTCTCCTTCAATCACAAAATCGCCTTTACCTTTTATAGCTCCATAAAGCTCAACAACAGGATAAAGGAACTCTGTATTTACAAGTGACATTTTAAGATCTTCAGAAAAGGTTGACATTTTTTTACTCCAAAAGAGATACTATTATTTTCGCAAGTTTATTAGAATCATGCCTTATTATAGGTTTTTCACGATTTATTATATAAGCAATATCGCCTGTGATTATTCTACTGTCACACATATCCTGTAAAACCGGAACTGAATTTTTTTCTTTATACCTCTCAAGCACATCCAAAGGAAAGGAAGAATCGTTTACCACTATTTTGTCTACTTTACGCCCCATATAGTATTCTATCTGGTTTACATGCTGACTTAGAGTATAGTTTTCCGTCTCTCCGGGCTGAGTCATTATATTGGATATGTATATAAGCTTTGCTCGGGATTTTTTTATCGTTTCTCTTACCTCTTGAACAAGAAAATTTGTTATTATGCTTGTATACAATGAA
>CALMRR010000039.1 GCA_937871925.1 uncultured Petrotoga sp. | reverse complement strand
GAAGCTTACACAAAAGGTAAAACTGATTTTGTAAAGAGGATTACCTCAATTGCCAGAAGTATAAAAAAATGATCCGGAAATATTTCACCGGATCATTTTTTATTATATAAACCTTTTAAAGACTTCTTCAATATTTCTCAAATAGTACGCAGGATCAAATATCTCTTTAATCTCATTTTCATTGAATTTAGATGATGTTCTTTCATCATTAAGGACTACCTGCATAAGATCTATAGATTCGTTCCATGATCTCATGGAAAGTTCCTGAATAAGCTTATAGCTTTCTTCTCTTGAGAATCCCTTGTCTATCATGGCAAGCATAAGTCTTTGAGAGAAAACAAGATTGTGAGATGCTTTGAAGTTCTCTTTCATCTTATTTTCGTATACAACCAGATTTTTTACCAGCCATACAGACTTATTTATCATATAATAAGTAATCATGGTTGCATCCGGAAAAACCATTCTCTCAACACTTGAATGGGAAATATCCCTTTCATGCCACAAAACTGTGTCCTCATATCCTGCTATAGTATAGCTTCTAAGCATTCGTGACATTCCGCAAAGTCTCTCACAAAGAATAGGATTCTTTTTATGTGGCATGGCCGATGATCCACGCTGACCCTTTTTAAATGGTTCCTGTACTTCGAGAATCTCAGTTTTCTGCAAGTGTCTTATCTCTGTCGCAAGTCTTTCTATATTTGCCCCTATAAGTGCCAGAGTATTAAGAAATTCCGCATGTATATCCCTGGGAACAATTTGAGTAGATACTTTGCATGGCTTAAGTCCTATCATCTGTAATGCCAGACTTTCTATCTCAGGATCAATATTTGCGTAATTTCCAACCGCACCGCTTATCTTGGCGTATGAAATATTTTCTATAGCAGCATCCAGTCTCACTTTATTTCTTTGAACTTCAGCAAGATAAGAAAGAAGCTTAAGACCGAATGATGTCGGCTCTGCATGTATTCCATGTGTTCTGCCAATAGTAATAGTATCTTTATACTTAAATGCTTGTTCTTTCAGAACCTCTTCAAATGTTTCCAACTCCTGCTTTATTACAAGACCTGATCTTTTTAAAGCAAGTGAAAGTGCTGTATCTACTACATCTGAAGAAGTCATTCCTTTGTGAAAGTATCTTGCTTCATCTCCCATCTTCTGAGTAACACAGTTTATAAAAGCAATCACGTCATGATCAACTACAGCTTCAATCTCATGAATCTTCTGCACATCTATAACTGCTTTTGAAAGTATCTGTTGCGATGTGCCGACAGGAGCCTGCCCGTATTTTTCAAAAGCTTTTACAACAGATACTTCAACCTCGAGCCACCTTTTATACTGGTTTTCTTCGTTCCATAGATCTTTAAGCGGTTGCATAGCATATCTTTCTATCATTTTAGCCTCCGATATCGTTTCTATAGTATATGTTTTCAAACTTTATTTTTGCCAAGTCCATATATGCCTTTTGCCGAGCCTGAAAAAGGTTATCTCCCAAAGACGATATATTCAGTACCCTTCCGCCAGATGATATTAGTTTTCCATTTTTAAAAACAGTTCCGGCTGAGTATACTTTTGAAGCTACTTGATCATAGCCGGTTATTTCAAACCCAGTTTCGTATTTTCCTGGATAGCCATGACTTGCCGCAACAACACAGCAACACGAACCTTTTTTCCATTTTATTTCATATCCGTCAAGACTGCCATCATATATATGTTTTATTACCTGGAAAAAATCTGTTTCCATAAGCGGAAGAACTGCCTGAGTTTCAGGATCTCCCATTCTTACATTGTATTCGAGAAGGTAAACACCTTTAGTACATATCATGAGTCCAAAAAATATGATTCCTTTATAGTTAAGCTTTTCTTCCCGTATTCCTCTTAGGGTAGGCAACATAATATTGTTTTTGAAATCTTCAAAATGCTCCTCTGTAAAAAGAGGGTTAGGAGCTATGGCTCCCATTCCGCCGGTATTTGGTCCTTTGTTTCCATCGTAAGCCTGTTTATGATCCTTTGCACTTATGAACGGAAGTATCGTTTTTCCATCAACCGCTGCCAGAACAGAAGTTTCAAATCCCTTTAAAAATTCCTCTATAACTACTGTTTTGCCAGATCCCTTAAAAATATCCTCTTTCATAAAAAAATTTAAGGTTTCCACAGCTTGTTCATAATTCTGAGCAATAACTACTCCCTTCCCTCCAGCTAATCCGTCTGCTTTTATAACTAAAGGAAAATCTGCTTTCAATATGTAATCTATAGCTTTCTCATACTCGCTGAAAGTATCATAAGCGGCAGTGCGTACATTGTATTTTTTCATGAACTCTTTTGCGTAAGACTTGCTGGATTCAAGCATGGATGCTTTTTTATCAGGCCCTATTATCTTAAGTTTTCTTTGAGAGAATATATCAGTTATGCCCTGAACAAGATATGCTTCCGGTCCAACAAAAGTATAATCAATATTTTTTCCCAATGCAAAAGCAGATATTTCTTCAATATTATTTAGCTCTACATTAAAGCATTTGTCTTCAAGAGCTGTTCCGCCATTGCCGGGAACACAGTATATGCAATCAATATCAGGACTCTGAGAAAGCTTATGGGCTAAAGCATGCTCTCTTCCTCCTGAACCTATTATCATGACCTTCATTCTTCACTCTCCATTTTAATGTTTAAAATGTCTGATTCCGGTAAAAACCATACTTATACCATACTTGTCACAAAGTTCTATCGAGGCTTTGTCGTTTACCGAACCTCCAGGCTGCATTATAGCTTTTATACCATACTCGTAAGCCGCCTGAACAATATCATCAAATGGAAAAAAAGCATCAGAACAAAGTAATTGGGCTCCCTTTCCTCTCTGCATCGCCTGAACGGCAGGCCATATTCTGTTCACCTGTCCTCCCGCAATTGAGGCCGTATGCATATGTTTTACCGTAACTATGGCGTTGGATTTCGTATACTTGGCCACAATCATTCCAAATTTCATCTGTTTTAACTGTTCCTGGGTAGGTATAGCTTTAGTGACAACTTTATACTCTTCTTTAAAATCTCTGTCTATACTCTGAACCAAGATTCCGCCGTCTACGGTTATCATTTCAAGCTTATCTGAAATAGTCCAATCGCACTTTATTATTCGAAGATTTTTTTTGCTTTTAAGCAACAACAAAGCCTCTGGCTCAAAATCAGGGGCAATAATTATTTCAAGGAAGATCTCATGAAGCTTTTCAGCAGTTTTTAAATCTACCGGACGATTAAAAGCAACTATTCCTCCGAATATGGACACTGGATCACACTCATAGACTTGAGTATATGCATCGTATACGTTTTGTGCAACTGCAGCTCCGCATGGTGAATTGTGTTTAACCGCGCAACATGCCGGTTCGTCAAATTCAGTTACAAGTTTGTATGCAACATCCATATCCCTTATATTATTGTATGATAACTCTTTTCCGGAAATCTGTTCACAATTGTTTACAAGACCTTTTTTATCAGTTCTGGCATATAAAACAGACTTTTGATGAGGATTTTCACCATACCGAAGCTTCTGTTTTAAAGTATATGAAAGTGAAAGATACTCAGGAAACTCTTTTCCCGTAAGAAACGAGGATATTGCAGCATCGTATGCACTGGTAAGATTAAAAGCTTTAGCCGCAAGCTCCCGACGGATTTTTTGTTCGACATCACCATTATTTTTAAGCTGCTCAATAACTACCGAATAATCTGCTGTATCTGAAAGTACAATAACGTCCTTAAAATTTTTAGCGGCCGATCTAATCATAGATGGTCCGCCAATATCTATAAACTCAATTTTATCTTCAAAAGAAATATCCTGCACTGCCTTTTCAAAAAAAGGATACAGATTTACTACAACCATATCAATTGTCTTGATGTCCATTGATTGTAGTTCCTGCATATGCTCTTGTTTATCTCTTATTGCCAGAATCCCTCCATGAACTTTAGGATGAAGTGTTTTAACCCTTCCATCCAGTATCTCTTCAAAGCCTGTGAAGGAACTTATACTTTTGACCTGAATACCGTTGTCTTTTAGATACTGGTAAGTTTTGCCGGTAGATATAATCTCTACTCCCATACTCTGAAGGAATGATGCAAGTTCTTTAAGGTTTTCCTTATAGTATACACTTATTAATACCCTTTTCAACATTTTCTGACTCCTTTATGATTACTTTCCCCCCCGATACCTTTATCCTTTTATCACAGAAAAGTTTTAAAGTCTGTAAAAGTGAAGAATACTCAAGATTATGCACTCTTAACGCCAATGAGTGGGCCGTTTCGTTTTCGTTAAGCCTTATTCTTTTCTGCATTATTACAGGACCTGTATCTGTACCTTCATCTACAAAATGCACTGTACAGCCCGATTCTTCCTTTTGATTTAAGATTACCGCTTCATGTACTTTTTCTCCATACATGCCTTTTCCACAAAATTCAGGAATAAGCGAAGGATGAATATTGATAATCTTTTCCCGGAATTTGGTAAGAATCTCTCCGCGTATTATTGAAAGGTAACCTGCCAGAACTATAAGATCAACTCTGCCTT
>CALMRR010000038.1 GCA_937871925.1 uncultured Petrotoga sp. | reverse complement strand
ATAGCACTCATATACTCTGTTTATGCTTCAAGCTGGGATCTCCTTTCGGGTTATACCGGCAAAGAAAATTTTGGGCATGCCGCTTTTATTGCAATTGGCGGATATATGGTAGGTTTTATAAGCAAAGCTTTTCCTATTCCTGTTTATCTATCTCTTCCAATCTCAGCACTTGTATCAGCTGTTTTTGGTGTAGTTATAGGGATTCCGACTCTCAGACTTAAAGGTCCTTATTTTGCTCTTGCAACCCTTGCTGTTGCATCAATATTTGAAAAACTTACAATATCAATGTCTCAATATACAGGAGGAGAAGAAGGTATGATAGGGATAACCTACCTTACTGATGATCCAAATAAAAGTTATTACTTTCTGCTTATATTTGCAGTACTTGCCGTTTATACGATGTTTAAAATAAGCAGATCGAATTTTGGGCTTATATTAAAAGCTTTAAAATCAGATGAGGATGCATGCAGGGCAATAGGAATCAATACCACTTTTTATAAGGTTTCGGCTTTTGCGCTTTCAGCATCTTTTGCAGGAATGGCCGGTACACTTGTAGCACATAATTTTGGTTATATTGGTCCTGATATAGTTTATCCCCTTTCTCTTAACTCTATGATTATGGCAGTTGTAGGGGGAATAGGTGGAATTGTACCAGCAGCGCTTGGAGGATTTTTTCTTACATTTGTTTCTGAGCTTTTGAGAGATTTTGGCGATTATAACCAGATAATATATACACTTTTACTTATTTTTTCGGCATTATTTCTACCAAATGGTGTTTTTAACGCACTTTCAAATTTTTTAAAGCCTAAAGGACTAAAAGGAAGTACAGAAATAAGAGGTGGAAAATGAGCATACTGGAGATAAAAAACCTTAATAAAAATTTTGGTGGATTAAGAGCAAGCAACGATATAAGCTTTTCTCTGGAAAAAGGTGAAAGACTTGGTATACTCGGTCCTAATGGTGCAGGTAAAACTACTATATTTAATCTTATATCAGGATTCATACTTCCTGATAGCGGAGAAATAATCTTTAATAGTAAAGATATTGTGGGATATCAACCAGAAAAAATTGCCTGTATGGGACTTGTAAGAACTTTTCAGATAGTTAAACCGTTTAAAGATCTAGAAGTATATGAAAATATAAAAGTTGCTACTCTTTCACCCAGAATGAAGCAGTTTATAAAAAATGAAAAAGAGAGAAAAGAATGGATAGATCACGTAATTGAAGTATGTGAGCTTTCTGAAGTGAGAAAAGTAAAAACGCAACTGCTGCCTCAGGGATATTTAAAAAAGCTAGAAGTAGCAAAGGCTTTGGCTGTTAAACCTGAGGTTGTTTTACTTGATGAACCGTTTGCAGGGCTTACACACTCTGAAATAGAGCCTATTGCTAATGTAATAATCAAAATTAATGAAAAAGGTACTTCTATTATTCTTATTGAGCATAGGCTGAAAGAGTTTATGAAAATAGTGGAAAGAGTAGTTGCAGTTGATTATGGTCAGGTAATTGCCCAAGGTACTCCCGAAGAAATAATTAAAAATGAGCAAGTTATTGAATCTTATCTGGGAAAAGGAGGGGCAGCTCTTGTTAATCCTTAGTTTAAAAAATATAACAGCAGGTTATGCCAAAGCCGTAGTACTTGAAGATATGAATCTTGATATAAACGAAGGTGAGTGTCACGCTGTGCTTGGACCAAATGGTTCCGGAAAATCGACTTTGCTTAAGGTAATCACCGGTTCGGTTTTTCCAGCCAAAGGAAGTATTTTTTTCTTAGGTAATGAGATCACAGGCAGAAAGACATTTGAGATTGCACGAATGGGAGTTTCACTTTCGCCCGAGAACAGAAGACTTTTCCCGGATCTGAGTGTGAAGGAAAATCTCGAAATTGCTATGGTTTATGAAAGCACAAAAAGTAAAAAGAACAGCATGGAATTTGTTTTCGAAATTTTTCCCAGACTTAAAGAGCGAATAACTCAGAAGGCCGGTACTATGAGTGGTGGTGAACAGCAGATGCTTGCGATAGGAAGAGCTATAATGCTCAATCCAAAGGTGCTTTTGCTGGACGAACCTTCGATGGGTCTTGCACACGCTATTAAGGAACAGATTTTTGAAGGAATAAATAAAATTAGAAGTACAGGAAAAACCATACTTATTGTTGAGCAGGATGCAACGATGGTAATGCCAATAGCTAATAAGATATCGATATTTGAGCACGGAAAGATTAAGTGGGAAGGTAATCCCAAAGACCTTACAAAAGATAATTCTATTCGTAATGCCTATTTAGGCATATAATATAAGGAGGATGGAAGATGAAAAAGCTTTTTTTATTAACTCTTTTTTCACTTTTAACTGTATTAACAGTACTTTCTGCTTCAACATGGAAGATTGGGGTAATAGCTACTTTACAGCAGGAAAATGGTGTATGGGTAAAAAATGCTGTTGATATGGCTGCAAAAGAAATAAATGCTGCAGGTGGAATATTAGGTAAGAAGATCGAACTTGTATATCAGGATGATGAAAATAGTGCTGAAAAAATGAAAAGTGGAATAATGAAGTTGGTTACAAGAGATAGAATAGATTTTCTTATTGGAGGAGTAGGTACAGGACCTGTTTTAGCTTCAATGGATGAAATGGCTATGAGAAAAATAATATGGCTAGGAACAGGTGCAGCAAGCCCTGATATTATAAATTTTATCAAAAAAGACTATAACAAATACAAATACTATTTCAGAGTCGGAACTTTGGATTCTATAGCCCAGGGAAGATCAATCGGTGAGTTTATTGCTAACTCACTCGTTCCAAAATACGGTATCAAAAAAGCGGCTATTATATCTGTTGATTTAGTCTATGCTAAGCAAATAGCGGAAACAGCGGCTGAAATAGCTAAAAAAGCAGGAGTTGATATCGTCTACACTGACTATTTTCCTGCAGGAACAAATGATTTTTCTGCAACTTTTAAGAAGGCGACTGATTTAGGAGCTCAGATCATAATCGATGCAATAGTAACTCAAGACGGTATTCAGTTCGCAAAGCAGTGGTACGATCTTAAGGTAAATGCGGCGCTTGTAGGAGCAATAGCAGCTGCTCTTAAACCGGAGTTTTATGAACAGACTAGTGGAAAGTGTCTGTATGAGACATCGGCATATCCTAACGGTGGCCCTGCACCACTTACTACAAATACTATGAGATTTTTTGAAGAACATAAGAAAATATATTCAATGGCTCCTGGTTTTATATCATTTCCGGCCTACAATGCTTTATACGTTCTTAAAGACGCACTTGAAATGGCTAAGGATCCCAATAATAAAGATGATGTTATAAAATCACTTGAAAAAGTGTATTTCCCGCTGGGTGGTCAAAAAGGTGTT
>CALMRR010000037.1 GCA_937871925.1 uncultured Petrotoga sp. | reverse complement strand
ATTTGCCGACACCCCCCTTTCCGCTCATTACCACGATCTTATGAGAGATGTTTTTCATGGTATTCTGAGCTTTTTCAATCATAGCATTTACCGGATTTTCCATTTTTATTTCCTCCTCAGATTATTTCTGTGTTTCCACAAGTTTTATTTCATAGCTTAGCTTTATTGATCCTTTAAGCATTGCAGCAACAGTACAGTACTTATCTTGTGAAAGCTGCACTGCTTTTTGTATTTTCTCCAAAGGAAGATCATGACCGCTGAACTCATATATTAGATGTATTTTTTCAAAATGTTTCATTTCGTCATCAGTTCTTTCAGTAATCATACGTATTTTAAGAGAATCAAAAGAAACCCGTTTTTTCTCAAGTATCATAGTGACATCGATTCCGGTACATCCAGCGAGACCCGAAAGAACCATTTCAACAGGAGTAGCTGCCCGGCCATTTCCTCCAGACTCTATAGTAGCATCAGTAAAAAGATCATGCCCTGAAGGAGTTCTGCTGTAAAACTCTCTTTTTCCAGCATATTCATACAGATATTCTTTTGTCATGGATACATCCTCCTTTATACGTTTAATAGTATTATACCTTAAAAAGATTAAATAAGAGTATCTCTGGATATATCTGGATTTTGAGGATTTATAAAAATATCGAACAGGACAAGATTATATCCGATATTCTCAAGAGCTTGATTCAAAGATACGCTGTTTGACTGCATATACTTAGTATTTCTGTCTATTCCTAACTTTATTATAACATCATTTTTACTCATGAATAGATTTATATCAGCCATGCCAAAGGTTTCAGTAGGCAGCACCATTCTTAGTTTTCCATAATTCTTTTCTACAGAATTCTTTTCATTTCCAAAGTCATCTGAAAGCCTTCTAAAATTAAAAAAAACAGGTATTCCCAAAAAACTAACAAGAAAATAAGTGCTTGCTTCAGTTGTTTTTGTGTTTTCAAACATTTTGTAAACAGAAACAGCTTTTTCAACTGCAGTAGAAATGGAATTTTTAGAAAAAAGACCATTGTCTTCAAAAGACAACTTTTCGGAAACTTTTTTTTCAGCAGATATTTCTGCTAGTAGTTCGTTTCTGAAAGAGTCCGATATTTTTACTTTACCCAAAACAGTAGCATGGCGCGAATCATTTTTTAGTTCTGTATTTTGGTCTGTTTGATGGGAAGTTTCTATGATTTTTTTCTGTGGTACATTAAAAGAATTTTTTACAGAAATTTCTTCTATCATATCTGGCTGTTTTCTACTTTCTGTTGTTAAAGAAGATGCTTTTTCAAAAATAGTTTTTGAAACATTATGTGATAGTTTTTCAGATATAGGTTTTTGCTGAGAGCTCTGCTCAGAATTATTTACTTCAAAAGTGCTTTCTTTTCGGAAAAAATTAGTGATTGCATCGTTTTTTTGTTTGCTGATATAAACTGTTCGGATATTATTCCCTGAATCAAAGATATCACGTAAAACAGACTTATAAAGCTTAAAAGTAGCAAGATCTATTTTTTGAGAAAGGTTTTCTGCAGGTTCTGTTTTCTTTAACGATAGATCGGTGGCACTCTTTTCAGTAAGTACTTCAGAAATTACCTTTGCTTTGTGAAAAGCAGCCGGCTCAGAATTTTTCTTTTTTGCGGCTGAATAATGATTTTTAAAATAATCAAGGATGAGTTCCTTTTTTAACTGATTAGAATTCCTTTGAATAAGCGATTCATCAAATGGTTCTTTTTTAAAAGTATTTTTTGCAGACTGAAAATCTAAACTTCTTTTCTGAAAATGATTCTCCGCTTCTTTAGGTATATCTGATTTATAGGTATTACGAGCAATCTGTGGAGAATCTTGAGATTTGATTTTTTCATTTTTCGTAAAAGGTAAATCATCTTTTTGAGATAATAAAGTTTTTACCTGATTTTCTATTTTATATGTCTGTTTCTTATCAGGTGCATGATCTTTTAAAGAATCAAGTTTTTTTTCATGAGAACTCTCCTGAAGAGGTTCTTTTTTAATTAAAAAGTTTTTATCAACCATTTTATCTTCTTGTTCAAAATTCGACTGAATAAGCGGTGATTCATTCTTGTCAATATCGGAGCTGTTAAAAAGGTTGGTTGGTTTTATATCTTCAGACTGTTTTGAACTTAAGTATGAATCCTTAAATAGCGTAATAGCTTTTTCAGATATGAATCTTGGATCGGCTGTAAAGATCTTGTTAGAAAAAAAGTCCTTAGAAAGCTCAGATATCATAGATTTTATGAAGCCGGAAAAAACTTCTTTCCTGGAAAAATCCTCTAAAACAGAAGAAAAAGCTTTGTCATTTTGCATTGAAGTATTTAGTGAATCAAATAGATCTGATATCCAAACAAGAAATTTTCCTTTCTGAGCATCAGGAATCTCAGAAAAATCAATTTTTATATTCGATAAAATACTTTGGTTAGTTTCTTGGGTAAGACCTATGGAAAATTTAATGATATTTCCGGAAATTTCTCCTAAAGCTTTGGTTATATAGCTTTTTATAGTATTTTGATCAGTTGAAGGCAAAGTGTTTTTCGAAAAAATAATATTAACCAAAGAGCCTTCAGGAAGCTTTTTACCATCTTCAGAATTAAGAATATAAAGTTTTCCGTTAATACTTACAAGATTTATCTCTCCATCGGAGTATATTACCTTTCCTGTAATCTTACCGTTTTTCGCAGCCATTTCTGTAAGCTGAGAAGCATTTGAAGACGGAGTCAGGAATGTATTTAATATATTCATAAATCCCTCCTTGTTTTATTTAACATATCACATATCGTCTGATAAAAGATAGTAGACCAGATATTTTTTTCATGAGATTAAAATATCAAAACATTTAATACTTGAACGATATTAATTATATCATACATGATATAATTAAATATGCCGAAATTAAAGGAGGAAAATATGGGAATATTCAAAAAAATTTTTGGGATAACTGATCACGAGAGTAAGAAAGTGCCTCCTACATTTTACAGCGAAGGAAACTCACTTGTCATATATTTTCGGTGTAAAAAATGCGGAGAGAAATTTGCTGCATATCTTAGAAAGGGATATGATCTAATTACCAACTATGATGATTCTCAAGCATGTTATTTTATAAACAAGGAGTTTATAGGTTCAAAATGCTTTGAGAAAATAAATCTTTTAGCAGAGTTTGATGAAAAATACAGAATACTTAAGCTTAATCTTACAGGAGCAGATATTCTTACACGTCAGGAGTACGAGAAAGATGACTGATAATTTCAATACCGATAGGAATATTGATGTTTTTGAGTATCGTCCGGTAAGACCTTTTATTCAAATACCGGAAAAGGTTATGGTCTATATTCTTGGGCTCACACCTTCTTCATTTTCAAAAGTATATCTATATATATATAATTTAAGCTATGGATTAGGATGTGACCATACACAGGCCTTTACAAGCGTAAGAGAGATTTCTTCGAATCTAAACATAAGCATTGGGAGAACCCAGAATGCAATGACATATTTCAAAAAAATAAATGCTTTTGTAAAGATTGTTTCCAAAGCTGTTATTGGGAGCAAGTACAAAGTCAATGTTCCGGAGTATTCAGCACAAAGTGGAAGCTGGTATTTTGTAGAACCAACCAAAGTGAGATATCTCCTTATGAAGGAGAAGCTTATTACCTCAGATTCAATTGTAGAGTCTAAAATCAAACGTTATAAATCAATAAGAGAGTCTCTTAAGATAGGGCTTTTTGAAAATTCGGAAGAATAAAAAAAGCCCGGTGAGCTGTTGCTCTCCGGGTATAATCAAACATCTTCATGGGGGGTTCGGGGGATTACTGACTAAATTATAGCTTATAAAGTTTAAAAAAAAACTAATATTAAGTAACGAAATAACTTTGTTAATGAACGTGAATATATAAGAGGCTTTCCACAGGAGAGTTTTTAAAATACGCTGATGTTGCATAAATTTGACTGGACATGTATTCTAATAGCAGTCTGAGAGGTGGATATGTGGATAATTCCAGTATAAAAATAAGTAGGGGTCATCCGAAACTTGGTGCTACAGTTGATCCATCCGGTACAAACTTCGCTGTTTTTTCCAGAAATGGGAAAAGAGTTTTTATAGAACTTTATGAGAATTTTTACGATGATATTCCTTTTTTTTCGTATGAACTAGACCGCATTTATAATAAAACCGGAGACATATGGCATATTTATCTTTTTGGGATAGGTAATAACTTATATTATCTTTGGAGAGTAGATGGGGATTATGAACCTTTGAGCGGTCACAGATTCAATAAAAATAAGGTTTTACTTGATCCATATGCTAAAGCGATATCGGGTGTGTATGATTTTGATGATCCGTCCATGTATAGTTACGATACTTCAGATGATTCAAACATGGATTTAAGTTTTTCAAGGACTAACTCAGTGCGTTCAGCGTGTAAAAATATTGTAATTGACGATACAAAATTCGACTGGGGGCAGGATATAAGACCTCAAATTCCTGTTGAAGACAGCATTATCTACGAACTGCATGTAAGGCTTTTTACTATGAATACTAATTCCGGTGTTGCGAATAGGGGAACATTTGACGGAATAGTAGAGAAAATTCCTCACCTGCTTGAGCTTGGGGTTACAACATTGGAACTTATGCCTATTTTTGAGTTTAATCCGGGTGCAAACGTCAATATCAATCCTCTCAACGGAGAAAGACTTAAGGACATATGGGGATATAATCCTATAGGCTTTTTTGCAGTTACGGGGAATTACTCCCATGGATTGAGACTTGGAGAACAGGTTGATCAGTTCAAAAATTTTATAAAAACAATACACAAATATGGAATAGAAGTTATACTTGATGTGGTTTACAATCATACAGGAGAAGGAAATGAATTCGGTCCTACTCTTTCTTTCCGTGGTCTTGACAATAGTATCTATTATATGCTTAATAATTCCAATAAAAGATATTATCTTAATTATTCTGGTACCGGAAATACTTTGAACTGCGCTAATCCGGTTGTAAAGGAATTAATCATTGACAGTCTTAGGTACTGGGTTACGGAATGTCATGTCGATGGTTTTAGGTTTGATCTGGCATCAATACTTGGTCGTGATTCAAGAGGAAATTGGATAGGAGATCTTTCTCTTTAAAAGATATAGCCGAAGATCCTATACTTTATGGAACAAAGCTTATAGCAGAAGGCTGGGATGCAGCGGGAGGCTACTATGTAGGACAGTTTCCCTACGGTTGGTCTGAATGGAACGGTAAGTATCGGGATACTCTAAGAAGGTTTATACGCGGAGACAAAGGTGTAGTATCTGATTTGGCTACAAGGATATGCGGAAGTCCAGATCTATTTGCCGATAACAATCGTATGCCATATAGCAGTGTAAACTTCATAACCGCTCATGATGGTTTTACTCTTTGGGATCTTGTATCTTATAATAGAAAACATAATAATTTAAATGGTGAAGGAAATCTTGATGGAATGGATGAGAATTATAGCTTTAATAATGGTGTAGAGGGAGAAACTGATGATCTTCACATAAGTAAAATCAGAAAACGTCAGATTAAGAATGCTCTTACTATTCTCATGATTTCACAAGGAGTACCTATGATACTTATGGGCGATGAATTCTGCCGTACGCAGCTTGGAAATAATAATGCCTACTGTCAAGATAATATGTTGAGCTGGGTTGACTGGACAAGAAAAGAAAAGTACTCTGACATTTTCAGATTTTTGAAAAAAGTGGTAGAATTTAGAAAGAAGCATAAAAGTTTAAGGCGTAGACATTTTTTTACAGGCACTGATTTTCTTGGCAATGGGATAGCAGATGTTACCTGGCATGGTATAAAACCATATGCACCTGACTGGAGTTATTCTTCACATACACTTGCTCTTATGATAAGTGGCGATTATTATACTTCCAATGAAACTGCCAGAGATAACGATATATACATTGCACTTAACCAGTACGATAAGCCTTTAGAGTTTGAAATACCTCAGTTTAAAGAACGAAGATGGTTGCGCGTTATTGATACTTCTTTTGAATCTCCCAATGATTTTCTTGAAGAACCTCTTCCTGTAAATAAAAGCTATTATGTTAAGGAAAAAAGTACAGTTGTTCTGATATCTGTAAAACGCTGATCTTGAGGGGGAATTTATGACATTATTGAAACCGGAGAAAGACAAAGGTATTCTAAACTTTTTTAATCTTTTGATACTAACAGTTCTAATAATAATTGTAGCTGTCTATATATACAGCTACAATAAGGTGAATATCCAGGTCAAAGAGCTGACTTCAAAGTATGAGAGTACTATGGCAGATTATATAAAGACTCTTGAGCTGACGGAAACACTCGAAGCATCACTTACTAGTCTAGT
>CALMRR010000036.1 GCA_937871925.1 uncultured Petrotoga sp. | reverse complement strand
TCTATTATGTTCAAAGTACCCTCTTCATATGATGTTTTCATTCTGAAGATATCTTTATCCATTGAAAGTTTCATCCTGAAAGCCTGTTCTCCGTTCCCGCATGAAAGATTAAACTTGGTCCAGTCGGTATCTGAGTTAAGCATGTATGTTTTTATCATCGAGTTTGAAGGAAAATCTGTTTCTATTCTCTGTATGGGACCTTGCTTTGATGATTTGAAAATAAACTCTCCTGCTCCAAAAAGTGCGACCAGTCCGGCTCCCACCAAGTATGAAGCAATCATCAGAAGAATAATCTGCCAGAAATGGAGTTTTTGAGGCAAAAGACTGAAAGCATCCGTAAACAGTATTGCACCAAAAAAGAGGCTTCCCAGATGTTCTCCTTTAAAATGTCTGAAAACCTTTAATCCTTCGGCAATAAAAATAGCAGCAAAAAGCAACTCCACAATTATAGAAAACCCTATGCTTATCTTAAAAACCACTCCAAGAATAATTATTACTCCCAGAAGTATGGCTATAACCCCTCCGCTTTTCATTTCTATTCATCCCCCTTGAAAAAGAAACTTGAAATACCGTATGCTAAAAAAGCCGAACCAAATACAACTAAAAGCACTTCCCAGAAGTTAAGCTTAAGTCCGAAAAGATTTAAAGAATCAAAAATAAGTATTGTACCTGCTATAAATCCAAACAAGAGTCTTTTCAAAAGCTTGGCTGCACCATATTTTTTTCCTCCGACCACACTCTGGGCAAACTTAAGCGACCCCATTGCAATACTCTTTGGAAATGCGGGTATCTCCTGTTCATCAAGATTATCGTGTACCTGTTTTATAGTATCTCGTGCAATATCAGCTGCCTGTTGAGGAGGAATTTCATACTCATTACCGTCCTTATCGTGCATCACATGTAAACGGACATTTCTTTTACCTTTAAAAACAGCATAAACAATAAAATTTATGCCAAGTATCAGCTCAACTACTCTCCAGAAAGATATGGAGAACCCGAATATTACGCTTATTATGAGTATTATACCGACTACAAGGCACAGCACCGCAAACTTCTTCATTCGGAATACCCCCTGTTGTTTAACGTTTTTACCGCTTCCTCTTTATTATATCCCAGTTCCTGAAGCAATTCAACTGCAAACTCGAAAGAAATTTTCTTTTCATCAAGCAATTTCAGTACTTTCTGCTCTTCCGGCGTAAGAAAGTTTCCGGAGTTCTTAGCTCTTTGCTCAGCAGTCTTGGACTGGCTGGAAGTACCACAGCAATTATTATCTGTATACTCACAGTTCTCCTCCATACCCACTATATTTATGTCACCGGTTACAACAGATATATCCAGTGATCTTTTATCTAAGCGTGAAAATCCATCCTGTATAAGCGGAATATTCGACCTTACATTTGACGTAAATCTTGTTGATTTTGATGTGTAATTTACAGGCTGAGTTCCGCTTATAAATATTTTTGCATCACCTGTTACAAGATTGAGCTTTGAGCGTAGAAAATCCGATGAAAGCTTGTTTATCTTAAGATCACCGGTGATTACCGAACAGTTGAGTTCTTTCAAAAGAGAGTTCGAAACAGTTGCATCTCCGGTGGTTATAGTTCCCTCAAGACAGCCGATATGACAGTTATCTATTTTTATATCGCCGGTTATAGCCTTTACGGCAACCAGTCCTATAGTACTGTCATTTATATCTATATCTCCGGAAGTTACGTTAAGGTATACTCTATCAAGTTTAAGTTCATCTATGCTGACATCTCCGTTTATAGTTTTAAGTTCTATCTCCTTTACAGAAGGCTTTACCAATAATCTTGTCCTGATAGTGGGACCGCTGAAAGAAATTATGTTAGAAAGAAACCCCTTACGTTCATTGGCGAGCGTAATATATATAGTATCATCAGTTGTTTCATAACTTGCCACCACATCAATATCCTGCGCATACTCAAAAGTATTCTGCTCAGATTCATTCACGCTTATATCCATTCCCATAAACTTTGCTGAAATAACAACTTTCCTGATATTGTCTTCAAAAGTAATAAATCCCTGCATTGAGCTCCCCTCCTACTTTGATTTGGCTTTTTTGAGAAGCTCTTTGGCTTCCTCAGGAGTTATCTCGCCTTTTTCTATTTTTTCAAGTATTTCAAAAGTTTTAGTTCTGTTATCATCTTCCGCTTCATATCCCATAGCTCTTGCAAGATCTTCCAATCTTGCCTTTGCAGTAGGATACGATATATCCATTTCTTTTTGAAGTTCCGAAAGATTTCCGCGGGTCTTTATAAATATCTTCAGAAAAGTAAGCTGTTCGTCTGTAAGCTTGGCAAACTCTTCAAGCGGGAAACTTCCTGAAATCTCAGTTCCGC
>CALMRR010000035.1 GCA_937871925.1 uncultured Petrotoga sp. | reverse complement strand
GACCAATGTTTCAAAACCTTATAGGTATGCTAGGAAGTATATACATTTACTTTGAAGCCTTTTTTTCTACAGTTTCAAAACCTTATAGGTATGCTAGGAAGGGGGTAATGTAAATGAAGAGAATAACAACTATGAAGGTTTCAAAACCTTATAGGTATGCTAGGAAGATTCCAGCAAATCGGCCGTCGTGCCTGCCTGTGTTGGTTTCAAAACCTTATAGGTATGCTAGGAAGGATCATCAAAAAAAATGCGGAAGAGATCCAAAGGGTATGTTTCAAAACCTTATAGGTATGCTAGGAAGAGATGTTGAACTATGCGATACAAAGCTTTATGCGTACGTTTCAAAACCTTATAGGTATGCTAGGAAGCATTTTTTCACTCTCCCTTTTTTTTATTTCGGATCTAGTTTCAAAACCTTATAGGTATGCTAGGAAGACGTTCAAGTAATCTTATAAACAAGATTTATATAAATTGCCATCTTGTTTCTTTATTGTTTCTTATTCCTTACAAAACTTAAAAAATCTTATTTTCACGTTCTGTCGTACTCTTATATATTTTACCACATCTATGGTCGACAGATCAAATTATTTGTGATATTTCATTTTTTTCTAGACCTATTATTTCTCTTTCAGAGTATTTCGTATTTTCCATTGTATATATTATTATGGAGTCTTCTTCTTTTTTCATTAATGCTTCTAGTTCCATTTTTAATTTTGTCAGATTTCCTCTGGTAATTTCTCCCTCAAAAACAGAGTTTTGTACCCAGTTAAGGTACTTTCTACATTTTTTTAACGCTTTTCCCACTCTTTTTTCATTAAAATCATAGACAAGAATAGCAAACATTTTCCACCTCACCATTCGGCTGTAAATCCTTCATATACAGCTTCTCCTGTAATGTGTTTCTGTAATTTGTAAAGTTCCATACGGATTAGTCTTTTATACGATACTTCTCTATTGAGTTTATAGTGGTTTATGGTTGTCATTAGTTTTTCATTATACGCTTGTACAAATTTTTTCATAGAATCTTCTTTTAGAATTGTACCGTTAAGATCTTCTTTAAAATCTTGTGCCGTTAAAATACTTTTATTAAGTAAAGAAAAGATTTCTCTGTCAACTATTATAGGTTTAAAAATTTCAGCTATATCTAGATTCAACGTAAATCTTCTTTCGTTTGTAGAATGAAGGTATCCTATCCTCGGATCAAGATTTGTTTTATATATTTCTGAAAGAACTGTAACGTACATCATTGAGTTTCCAAAACTTATGAGTGCATTTATCTTGTCTTTAGGCGGTCTTTTGGTTCTTTTTTCAAAGTAAAAATCCGGATTTTTTATTATATTGTTAAATGCCCTATAATACGCTATTCTGCTGTTTGCTTCCTGAGCCATTATTTCTTCTATTGTTTTGCTTTCTTTTATTGTAAGCATGTTTTCTTTTATTATTTCAATTGTTGAGTTGAAATCTTCTTTGTTCTTGTTGTAATACCTCAATACTATCTGTATGTTTCTTAATGCTGCAAGAATTATGTTTTTGGCTATCACAACACGCTTTTCATAATCAAGATAGTACTCTGCCTGCTTGAGCGTTACAAATCCTGAATTGAGATGTTGTCTTGGATAGTAAGACCCACTGTAGTATCCGTAATAGTTAAAAAAATGAAGGCATATTTCTTTTTCTCCGGCATAATCAAGAAATTTTTTATTTATATCAACTTCTCCAAATACGTATATATTGTCTGTTTCTTCAATAGGTATAAATTTTTTCCCTTCCTGACTTTCAAAAAAAAGTGTATTATCTTTTCTTTTAAGTTCCCCGCTTTTAAATATGTAGATATCTTTTTTCATATTCAAGCATAGCAATATTCACTGTAAGCACAGTTTTTACAGTACAAGTTTTTTTCAGCTGGGAGTGGTTTATCTTCTGAAATTAATGCTACTATCTCTTTTTGCATTCTTTCAACCTCCAAGATATTTTCAGATGTAAGCTCTATAGATTCTCTTTTCTTCTGTTCTGGGTACAAAAGAACACCTGATGCCTCAATACCGTTTTCTTTAAGAAGCTTAAGATAAAAAAGAAGTTGATATTTTGATGCTTGATTATTCCATGAACTTTTTTTAGTTTCTCCTATAACTATTTTTTCTTTGGATTGGAAAACAACATCAAATCGCACATTGCCAAAATATACTTCTTTGTCGTTTCTCTTGAAAGTATTTTCATGTATAAACCTGCCTACCTGAATATCATCATGCGATTCGTCAGGAAGGATATTATGAGCCATAAGCCAGACTTGTCTTTTACATATGTTGTAATACCATATAAGAACTCCGTTTACAGCAAAGCCATCGCTCACCATATGAATGCGTTCACATCCTTGTTCTGTTTAAATCCGGTACTGGCTTCATAGTAAGTACTTACTGCTTCGTAAGGAATATTGTTCAGAACTTTATCAGAGTTCTGAAGTATAGATACATACTTCAAAGGAATGGTCAGAATATACTCATTTAAATCTTTTTTTATTTTGAGAAATTCGTTATGTCTTTGAAAATAATCTTTTATGCCTATTAACTTTTTATATTTGTCTAAAAGAGCTTGTGCTTTTTCGTCATATACTACAAAAACATCGATAAGATCTGGTCTTTCATTTATAATCGTAAATTTTGATATACTCTCTTTGTTTTCTCCAAAACTAAAATCGACCTGTTTTATTGCTTTGATAAAATTATTTGATATGTTCTGTGATCTCTTTTTTTTAAGTAGCGAAAAGTACTCTTCAATAGTATCGTAGTACTCTACTTCTTCTATTTTTGTTTTGTTTTTTAAAACCTCCATAGTAACCTCTATAATATGCCGTCCATAGACTTTTTCTGCATAGCCTCTGTCATTTTCATCTTTCATACGTACAACATACACATTGTTTTTTTGATCTAATCCGCTTCTGTTGCAGCGTCCTGCACACTGTACTATTGAATCGAGAGGCCCTATATCTCTGTAAACTTCATCAAAGTCAAGATCTATACCTGCTTCCACCACCTGAGTAGAAACAAGAATTATTTTTTCTTTATCTTTAAGTTTTTGACGCACGGTATCTATGACAGTTTTTCTATGAATAGGTAAAAGATTTGCTGAAAGGTACTTAACTTTTTCTCCATACTTTATTTTCAGCAGTTCATAAACTTCCAACGACTGTTTTATGGTGTTGCATACAGTAAGATAAGAGTTTTTATCGGAATAGCGGCATTCAAATACCTCTGCAAATTCATGTACTGTAATCTTTTTATCTGTTTCAACATTGAGAATGGTTCTGTTGAATTTTTTAAAATACTCTTTGTTATTATCAAGCAGTTCGACACTTTCTCCAAAGATCATAGGCTTAGTCGCTGTCATCATTATAATCCGGCAGTCAAGCTCCTGTGAAGCTTTTTCAAGTACATACTCACAAACTCCGTAAAGATCGACAGGTATTGCCTGTACTTCATCTAAAAGAATTATGGAACTGCATAGTTTATTAAATTTTTTTAACATACTGTTCTTATTTGAAATGAGTGTTTCAAGCAGCTGTACAAATGTGGTTACTACAACTCCGCTTTCCCATGTTTCAATTAGCAGTTCTGATTTTGAGGAATCATACTTTTCTTCTGAATCGTTGTAGTTGAAATCTGTAAGATGATGGTGTTTAATAAGGTATTCAGAACTTTGGGCGTTGTAGTTTTTATCATGTTGAAAAAGTTTTTCTATAACAAAGTAGTTCTGATCGATTATAGAGGTAAAAGGTAAAACATATATTATTTTCCTTGTTCCGCTTAATTCTTCACGAAGTTTTACAGCGCTCATAAATCCGGTGTATGTCTTGCCTGTTCCTGTAGGGGCAGTTATCGAAAAGATTTTTTCGTTTGTTTTTCCTTCTATAGAGCTTAGTACCTTCGAATAAATCTCAGTCCTGATTTTGTTTATCTGTGTGTCATTCTTCAATATATTACTCTTCAGATTATCGTTAAGTTCAGTAAACTTGATTATTTCAGTTTGAACAGGTCTTAAACCTGCCGCAGAAAGTTTGTCTGCATAGATTAAAAGAGAGTATAGCAATTGTTGCTGAAAATAATTTTTTTCGTCTTCTTTTGAAAGACTATAATTAAGTTTTTTCAAGTAAAGGAACAGATCATCATACTCTGTTTTTTCAAGGAACTCTTTTACATACTTCCCGTAGTTGCCATACTCTGATGAAATACTTTGTATATTTTTTTTTAGATCCTGTTTTTGACAGTCAAGAATATCCATGTCTCCTATTAAATCTTTGTCTTTGTCATATTTTCTTTCTCTTGGCAGATACTTTGAATACTCGCTTTCATTGCCGTGATGATGAATTATTGAACTATATATAAAAAGGGGCATATTCCCCTGAGGTAATATCTTTTGAGCGACATATGCCCCGAAAAGCGCAGAGATAAAAGAGTGCCTGCTGCATTTAGACTCTATGCCATGCAGAAGATGATTCTGAAAGTATGTTGTGTACTTTCCAAAATCATGTGAAAAAGCCTGTACTTCACACGCTTTGATAATATTCTCATTGATCTTTCCGCTTTCCTTTAAAATACTATCAATCCTATACCGAGAAAAATCATTGACTTCCTGAAGATGAGTTTTCAAAAGTTTTCCCGGATGAGAAAAAAAATCCATCTTTCCATCTCCGTCTACATAAAAATAATGTTTTCACTTTCATTAGAGTCTACCTGATAATATGGGCGTTTAAGTTTAACATAAACAGGTTTTCCGGTTTCTTCATAGATATACGAGTTCACTTCACAACAGTTTCTTTCTTTGGTAAAGTCTGCAGGCATTCTTTCTTTTACGAGTGAGAGCTCTTGAGAAAAATCGAGACTTTTTCCTTCAATTTCTTTTATGTTCAGAGGCGTACGCAGATCTATACTTTGATTTGGTTCTTTTTTATAAAGATCAAAAAAGCCAACAAATTCGGTCACACATGAAAACGGTGCACACCCCATATAAAGAGGAAGTTCGGTTTGATTATCTTTTATCATACTGTACAACTTTAGGTTTATTTCTTCATCCTTGTGAGATGCATAAACTCTGTACCTGATCTCATCATCGCCACACAGAATTTCAAACGGTATCTGCGTATGCTCGGTATACTTATAAATATCACTCTCACTTTTTATGCTTATATAGTTGACAGTCTGCATTATTCTTCTTATTGTGCTTTTTATTGTAACCGTGAGGCTAAACCTTTCTTTTGAAAGCTTTTCATAGTAGGTGTCTCTTTCATAGCCAAGTATCGCCGCACAGACTCCCTGAAGTGTTGTTCTGGGAGGGATCAGATAGCTTAAGGAAGAGGAGTTGGTATAGAACTTTCTGAAATGTGCAAACTTTCCCACCAGATCAAATACTACCGCCTTCATGACCTTCACTCCACTAAAGATACGTTTAGATCTTTAAGTACCTCCGTAAGCTTTACAGGTTGGTTATTGCACAAAAGCTTTAACTCATCGCAGGCAAAATAATAGATCTTTTCAATTTTTGACTTATTCCGGGCAAACAAGTTTACAAGTTGAGTTATATCAAGCTTCAGTTCTGATATGTCTCTTATGCTTTCTTCCTCTGTATCCTTAATAAGCTTAACATGTTTACGCATATCACCTAATACCGTTGAAGTATCCTTGTACTCAAGCCTGATGTAAAACCTTGGATACTGATTTATCTTTGTACGGGTAACATTCAGGGGAATAGCGTTCTTCATTGCTTTATCAAGAAGCTTCAGATCCTCATCTGTGAGACCTGTCTTTTTTGCATTGCGCCCGCTAACTACACCGGAAAAGGCTATAAAAGAGTACTTTACCCTGTAATCTTTACCTATGCTGCCTTGTGCATTACCGCTAGTAGAAGAAAAATTAGAAGTTATCGATGATTCCATCAATTCAACTTTATTGAGAGAGTACCCCCAATTGAACTGTACCGGACCGGTAATGCTTTTATTATCACTTTTTAAGGGAATAGTTGCGCCAAAAAGTCGGATATCTATAAGCTCTTTTTTGATATTTTCTACATCCAATTCACCATTTTTAACAAAATTCTTTACTCTTTCTCCAGCCGTAACCGGTTTATCTTCAATTTTTCTTACATAAATATCTTTGCCTTCCTCTTCATGCAGATAATCTCTTACATATCTTTTTATTCTTAGATCTGAAACAAGGTTTATCTCTCTTTCCGCATCGAAACGAGGTCTGTTTTCTTCATCAGGATCACCGTTTGGATTACAGAGTTTTGCATCATACATGTAAAGGATCTCGCCGTTGTTCATCATTCTTCCTCCTCTTTATTTTCTGATTTATCAGATTTTTTCGCCCAATTGTTTGTAGAGTATGCGTATCCTGAAAGGATATAAAACACAGTTTCTACAGAGGAAAGCCCAGTATCTTTAATATTCTTGTCCAAGAGACTTTTGCAAAGGCCATACTCTTTCTCATAGTACTTATCAATCTTAAGCTGATACATCTTTTCAAATACTTCATTGGCAAGTCTCATGATCTTTGGCTTGTCCATGGCATGAAAGTTTATCTTCCTCAAAATAGGCTTAGTCTCATTTAACTGTTTCTGTTGATTTCCAACCCTTCCTACCATAAACCCCAGCATAAACATGGTAACTTGTTCTTCAGTATAGTTCATCGTTTTAATATATGTTCTAAGTTTTTCGTCAAGTTCAAGCAAAGAAACATCCATACCCTCCTCCTCCTTTATATTTCCCATTTCTTTAAGGAATTTATAGTACATAACAGAATCTGCCGTTGATTTTTCCCAGTCTTGAGAGTTACTGTAAAACTGTTGTGAAATTATCTGTACTATCCTTGAAATAACCCTCTGCCTGTTTAATAGCTTTCCTGTAAAGACCGCATCATAGGTCTCAAGACATAGTCTGAAATCCGAGTAACTGTTCTTGCCTGCTATCTTTTGCACTGAGAAAAAGTATACATACTTTAAGTTAAACCCTTTTACCAAATTTTCGGGAAAGTATTCAATAAAAATTTTCGTGATTTCGTTTTTCTTTTCAAATATCTTCGCAAGTCTGCTTGGTTTTACATCCTTTATGAGTTTCATTATCTTAGTAGCGCTATTGCTTTTTTCAAAGAAAACAAAGTTGATGTAAAAATCATTTGTATCGTCTTCAAAAAGAATATAATCTTGAAGCCGTCCCTGTACTTTATCCAAAGAATCAAGATTTTGAGATACTTTTAGAGTATGAATAATTTTGTCTGAGATTTTTTCAAACTCTTCCTTACTTATATTAGTACTCAGTATAAACTGCGGAACAACATAAACATCAAAGTACCCGATCTTGGTCTTAAGTCTCTCTTTGAGTTGCTTCTCACCCGCCATTAGACTTTCAAAGCATTCCTGACAGACAAGGATATTTTTATCAAATCCTTTTTCTGTAAAAAAACTTGCAAAACTGATCTTATCGTTCACAAAGTACTTTATATCCAGTTTTTTAAGGTCTGAAGATACATCTTTTTTTTCACTGCAAAAGTAGCAGTATCCAGAACCGTTATTTTGTTTTTTTCCTTCATCTTCAGACTTTTCTTTTCTGCCGGTCTTTTCTGCCGTGGCTTTATCAATGTATTCAGGATACTCTGAGATCGGTTTTTGGTCTATGGTTATGACACATAGCCCTATATCATCTTTTTTTAACTCTTTTTCTTCTTTCAAATAATTTAAAAACTCACCGCTGAGAATGCTCCTAAGCTTTTTTCCTTCTACTTTTCCATCGCCATTTGAAGCCAGCTTTTTTATATCTGACATAGATTCTTTTATGATTCCGGCTTTTTGAAGATCTATAGGATATCTATACTTTTTCGGAACATCTGCACCCATGTCAAATGTGTAGTTTTCAAAGATATCTTTGAGCTTTTTTCCAAGCTCAGTACTGCTGTCATCAAACACCTCTGTAAGATTGCACAGAGTTTCGGTAAGGTGATAATCAACAACTTTAGAAACCGAAAACCACTGCGGCGAATTTGGGCCGCTGGCACTTCCGATATGAAAGTACTTTTCTGCAGAAGTTTCATCCACCTGTCCAATAACGTCGATGGTAAGTTCTGTTTTTTGAGTGCTAAAGTCCATCTTTAAAACTCTTTTTGGCTCTCCTTTCTTATTATTGAGCATAATACCTTCAATAATAGAGCTCTCACTCTTTACAATCTTTCCTATTTCATATACCGCTTCCTGCATCTTATACCTCCTTTGTCAGCGGAGTAACAAAGCCCATTCCGATGGAGTTCTTGGCTCCTAACCCTGTACAGAACATCATTTCCATCATTTCTTCGCTGGCGTTGACTTTGAAAACACCGTCCCATCCTTTAAGAATTATGGACTTGTATGTAATTACTCTTTCTTTAAGAGCACCACGGTCAGAGATATCCATCCTAAAGCTGCTGTCGGTTGGTTCGCTGTTGTAAAAAGCTATATATTTTTTTATAAGGTTATTTTTTATCTGAGCTTCAAACTCTTCCTCTTTTGGAGAGTAGTAGTAGGTCTTTTTCCGGCCGTCTTCCGTTCTGAGTGTGCTGTAAACGACTATCGGGGAGAGGGTTTTAACTTTTATTTCTTTTTTTGGAACGCAGTCCACTGCTGTTATTTTATCAATTGTTATGTTCTGCCCTGAAATATTTAGTATCTCTTTTTCAAAAACACCGTCCAGAAAGTACTTTATAAAAGCATCATCTATGCTTGAGATATAAAGATCGCAAAACTCCTTAAAGGTTATCGAGCGGTCTTTGATGTTCATCTCATAATTCCCGTAAAGTCTTGAAAAGACAAACATTTTGTACTGTCTTTTTTCATAGCTGAATCCGTTATCGTGTATAAATTTGTTGTACTTTTCGTCATTAATCAGATTCAGTATTACGGCCTGAATTATGTGGTTGTACTGGGTGGGAAGTTTTATGAAAGGGTTATCAATATTTCTGAGTCTTAATTTTATTTGTATGGAAACACTTCCTTTCTTATAATTTTATGATAATAAAATTATATCATTTTTCTGTATTTTATTTCCAAAAAATTTTATAAGTACATATTAATGTATCACTTGATATATTAATAAAAAAACTCCCCCTTTTCGGGGGAAGATTTGTTATTCTTTGATTACTGGGTCACACAAAAAGGTAACTGCAAGTTCTGGCGGAACTGCGCTGGGGTTATTCTGATACCATTCGAGCGAAGGTCTTTTTTTATCAAGTTTCCAGCCGCTAGAGCCAAGCCATTCACTGCGCCATTTATCCCACACCGGTCCTATCTCTTCGCATGAGCCTACATGGACAAGCACGGCATAAAGGCCTCCTTCAAACTGGTATATGCTTAATGGATCTATATCAGAAACGTCTTTATGAACCGAAATCGATACGTCGTAACGTTTTTGTTCCTGTGGAATATCGTCGGTATGATCGTGAAAAACAGTCAGGAACTGTGCTTCTGTAGAAAAAAGCTTGTTTGCACGAAGTATTTCATGGAATTTTTTCCATAATGCAGGCATATTCCAGTAATCGCCTGTTCCTCTTAATCCCAAGAGCTTCATTGGCTGTAAGTTTACAATTTTAATTTCCATTTCATTACCTCCCCGTGGTTTTATAAAAAAGTAGTAAGGTTGTCTTTGACCGGGACTGTAGTGTATTCCCGCTTGCGAATAAAGAAGACCTTTCCAGTCTTGCAGCTTTCTTATCCGGCTTGGACTTATACCATGAGCTTTTTTGAATGCTTTGGTAAATGCTTCAAGTGTTTCATACCCTGATTCAAAAGCCATTTCTGTTATGGTCTTATCTGTCCGTAGGATTTCATATGCGGCTTTCTCCAGTCTGAGTCTTTTAAGACATTCCTTTACAGTTTCACCTGTGAGTCCTTTGAAAACCCTGTGAAAATGAAAGGCAGAGTAGTTATTCTCGTCTGCAAGTTCACGAAAGGTTACGTTTGCATCAAGTGATTCAAAGATCTTTTTTATGCTTTTCTCCACGAGCTCGTGATAGTTCTTTTTGTTTTGATATATTTTCATGTCGGCACCGCCACAGTAATAATTATACTATCTGATCGTTTTCTTTGCCTGTCCTTCCTTGCTGAGTATTTTTAGCGACGGTACGGTATGTTTTTTTATTTTTCAGATAGTTCTTTTAATGTTTTATATATGTTGTTTGCTATTAGCAGTGGCGAAACAGAGTATTCTGTCATCTCCTGTGCAAGTAAAGCAGCGGTTTTATACGTTACATATGAGGCCAGAACAGCACTTTGCAACAGATCAAGTCCCTGAGCTGCGAAGCCTGCGATTATTCCGGCAAGCAGATCACCGCTGCCTCCTTTTGAAAGTGCCGAGCTGCCCAGAGTGTTTATATAGGTTTTTTTTGAATCGGTAATTACTGTCACTGAATCTTTGAGCATAACTGTAATATTTTTGGAAGCTGCATACTCTTCTACCTCAAAAACATTATTTTTGAGGTTTTTATATATCCGTTGCATCTCTCCTGTGTGGGGAGTTATTATGATCTGAAGCCCGGATGTCTGTATGCTGTTTATACCCGCTATTGCGTCTGCGTCAGTTACAATCTTCTGTTCGGGTGTCAGAAGTTCAAAAGTGCCTTTTATGAAGTCATCACAGTTTCTTCCCATTCCTGAGCCTATGAGTACTACGTCGGAATTTTTGATGTCCTGTTCTACTTCTTTTAAATCTGAGATTTCAAAATTGGGTTTGTTAAGCTGGCGGTATATTATGCCCGGCTCATGTGAAAGAACATCTGAACTGTCCGATGGAGTTATGAGCTTTACCAGTCCGGCTCCGCTTCTGAAAGCTCCTATAGCATTGAGTATCCCGGCACCCGGATATAAACGGCTTGATGCAAGCACAAGAACCCTGCCATAGCTGTACTTATTTGAATCGCCGTATCTTCTTGGCAAAAGAGCTTTTGCGGTATCGGCTGTAACCAGATACCGCATAACGTTTTGAAAATAGCTCTTGTCAAAGGAAATATCCGCAACTTTTATTCTTCCGCAGTGTCTGCATCCCGGATAGAGCAAATGTCCTATCTTTACCGCTGAAAAAGTTACCGTAATATCTGCAAAGATGGCGTGTTCATCGGCAAGTGCCGTATCCGAGTCAATCCCTGTAGGGATATCTATTGCAATCACCGTGGCACGAGAGTTGTTAATTTTATCGGCAATAGCGGCAGTTTCAGTATCCATAGGACCTTTAAAACCTGTTCCGGTTATTCCGTCAACTATTATATCGTAACTGTCATAATCGGTATCTTTATCTTCTACTATATTCACATTGAAATTTTGAGCTATTTCCATCTGTTTAATGTATCCGGAGCTCTTGTTTTTTCCGGGTGCAGCTGGAAGAATATCTGCATATATTGAGTTGTTCGCAAGGATCCGTGCTGTGCAGATGCTGTCAGCACCGTTATTTCCTGCTCCCGCAACGCAAAGCACCTTAAGTGGTCTGAGTTCCGCTGCTACTTCAAAAACCGAATATGCAGCCTGTTCTATGAGTGTGTCCTCTGAAATGCCTTTTTTTATTGTTTGCAGATCCATATCTTTTGCCTGAGAAGCGGTGAGGATCTTCATTATTTTCACCTCCGTTTTTTTATCAGAACAGCTTCAATTTTACACTGTTTCGCGGAAAATTTAAAACCCCGTTCTGTTCCAGAAGCTCTGTCACTGAGGCGGAAAGTTTGGTTCTGTTCATAAAATCTTCTTTTGATGTGAACTTGATCTTTCGTTGTTCCAAAATTTTGGCTATACTCTTGGGTCCGAGTTTCCCGATTTTTACCAGAGGTACCCGAAGGCTGTTACCGTTTATGATAAAATCAAATCCTGCGGAGTCATATATGTCAGGTTTTAGAAAACTGTATCCGCGTTTTATCATTTCATAGGCTGTCTGGACTTCTCCAAATCTGTAGTAATAGTACTGTCCCTTGTTTTCTTTGTTTTCCATTGAGGAGAAAAGAGTTTTTACAGAGGATTTTATATTCATGACATCAAAGTTCCATGCGTGGATTGAAAAGTAGACGCTGTAAAACTCCAAAGGAAAGTAGAGCTTATAGAAGGCTATTTTATAAGAGGTCACCATATATGAAACACTGTGTGCTTTGGGAAAAAGATATCTTATACGGTCACATGAATTTATATACCATTGTGGAACATTTTTATCCCTGAGAACTCTTTTGGTCTGTTCATCAACTCCACTGCCTTTTTTTACCTTCTGTATTATTGAGAGTATTATATCCCTTGGTACAGAAAATTTTTCCAGATACTCTAGTATGTCGTCACGGCATGATATAACATCTTCCTTCAATTTTTTATCTCTCATAATAAGTTCTTTGGCATTGTTAAACCATATATTGCTTCCGTGCGAAAGTCCTGCGGTTCTTATGAGGTCATGAAAATTTTGTGGACGGGTTTCAAGCAACATCTTCTGAGCATAAGGCGTCCAGACTTCCGGAATACCGACAGTCCCGGTTTTTATTCCTATTTCATCCAGACTTATATTCATTGGTAGAGGAGATGAGAACATTTTTATAACCTTTGCATCATTCATCGGGATATCTTCATGATTGTATCTTGTTAACTCTGTAAGCCTCTTTAAAAAAGTCGGGCCGTCATGTCCAAGGGCATCAACTTTGAGAAGCTGTTTTTCAATGGCTTCATAATCAAAGTGTGTTGTCAGAAGTTCTTTCGACTGATCGTCAGAAGGATACTGAACAGGTGTAAAATCTTCTGCCTGCATAGAAGAAGGAATAATAACCATACCTCCGGGATGCTGCCCCGTTGTTATCCTGACATTCATAAGATTGTGGATTATCCATGCTTTTTCTGCAGAGTTGAAGGGCTTTACGGATTGGTATTTTTCAGCCATTCTTCTTGCCAGACGGTATGATGAAGCATTTATCGTACCGGCTTTAAAGCATCTGTCACGTCCGAAAAGCTCCGTAAGGTAACGGTGTACCTGCGATTGGTACTCTCCAGAGAAGTTAAGGTCTATATCGGGAGGCTTTTTCCCGTCACCTCCAAGAAATATTTCAAATCTTATATTGTGGCCGTCTTTTTTCATCAGTTCCCCGCAGTATGGGCATTTTTTATCTGTCAGGTCATATCCGCTACCGCAATCATTACGAAATTCAACGTATGAGCATTCCTTGCAGTAGTAATGAGGTTTTAATGGGTTTATTCCCGTTATTCCCATAACAAAAGCCACAAGTGATGATGCCGCTGTTCCTCTTGATACTACCGGATAGCCGGCCTGTTCTGAATGGGCCACTATCTTCTGAGATAAAGTAAACATAACGACATACCCGCTTTTTATTATGGCCTGCACTTCATCTGAAAGTCTTTTTTCAATCAACGGGTGCAGAACAGTTCCGTATACTTCTCTGGCACAGTTCATTACATCTATTATAAAACTATCTGTATTTCCCATCTGAGGAGCGCAAACTTTATCCGGGAAAAGGCTGAATTTTTCAGTCATGCTGCTTATGAGACGGGAGTTTGTTATAGTAGTAAGGTAAGCTTTTTTTTCATCATCGAATATATCCATAGCCTGACTGAACATATCTGCCGTCGTTCTTAGAAATCTTTCGCTGTTAATAATTTTTCTGTCATTCTTTGCGGTTCTTGTACCATAAACAAGGGCATCATACAGTTTTTTATCTTCTTTGCGCAGGTAATGGACATCCCCGCTCATAACCAGAGGTTTTTTCATCTCTGATGCACAGTCATACAGAAAGTTATAGTACTCTTTAAGCTTCTGCGTATTAAATCTTTTATCTGTTACTGCAAGGATAGGAAATACTTCAAGGTAATCAAAAAATTCCATTCTCTCTTTTGCCTGTTCATACTCCTGGCATGCATAGAGCTCGGCAACAATAGATTTTAAACTTCCTGCAGATATCAAAAGTCCTTCACGAAAAGATGACAGCTTTTCAAAGGTAGTTATCGGCACTCGTGAAACTGCGTTAAGATGTGCATCAGTTATTATTTTATAAAGATTTTTGAGTCCTTTTCTGTTTCTTACTATGATAGTTGTACTGTATACTTTGTTCTTTTCGGTTATGTTTATTTCACAGCCGTAAATCGGTTTAAAACCATAGATCTCCGAAGCTTTTTCAAATTCCGGATATGCATATAGACAGTTGCTGTCTGTAACTGCTGCTGCATCATGTCCCCAGTTTTTAATAAGTTCTGAAACAGATGATATGTCAACTGTAGAGTCTACGGCTGACATCTTTGTATGAATGTGAAGCTCCACTCTTTTTTCTTTAGCTTCGTCACGCGGATAAAAGTCACTATCGGGATATATTTCATCGGCAGCAATTACATAGTCTCCTATATGTTCATCGTAAAAAAAGGTGCCCTTGAACCGGATGATACTTGGTATATCCGGTTCAAAAGGGCATTTGCAAAGAATCACATAAGACTTGGTATAGTCGGTGGCATATATGTACCTCAGACCTTTGCGCTCGAATTTTTCGAACGCAAATCCTGTTATTGTAAGTTCATTACCTTCTTTTAAACTGTTTTTATTTTCTGGATCAGCTTGAGCCTGAGAATAAAGTTTTTTGACCATATAATCACCTTATACAAATGTATACCTTTATTGTACATGATATGTTTTTCATTTATGTTTCATAAAGCTAAAAAAAACACCCGGACTTTCAAGATACATTGAAAGTCCGGATGCAATTTTCGGTCTAGTTCTGCATTCTTATTTCCTGCCACACTTTGTTGTAAAGTTCTATATCTTTTCCCAGATCCATTATAAGTTCACAGTTATCAAGTTCTCCCTCTTTATACATGGGCTGCACCGTTACAAACTCCCTGGCAGGGATGTTTATGGAGGGAAGTTGTACGTAATCACTTATCTGAGCATATATTTTAGGTTCATATATGTAGTTCATGAATTTATAAGCTAATTCTTTGTGTTTACTGTTTTTAAGCATAACCATATTATCTATCCAAAGTGTTCCGCCTTCTTTGGGAATGAAATAATCTGTATTTTTAAGCATTTCTTCATCAAGCTCAAGGAAGATACTGTCACCGTAGCCATGTATCACGTAGTACTCAGAGTTGGCATAGTTCTTTGCGTTGGAAAGTCCATCAAACTTGAGTATATTTTCCTTCCACTTTAATACAAGCTGTTTTGCCTGTTCAAGCTCAGCTTCCTTTACGGTATTTACCGAGTACCCCAAAAACTTTAAAGCTGCCCCGAGGGTCTCTCTCATATCGTCTAAAAGAGACATCTTTCCTTTGAGATCTGAACGTTCAAAGATAGTCCAGCTATGGTCATACTCTTTTACATACTTGGTGTTGACCGCAAGCCCAGTAGAGCCTATCATATATGGTAAACAGTACTGCTGGTTAATGTCGTATGACATCTTCATAAGAGATGACTGTTCTATATTTGAGAGGTTTGGCACCTTAGCTTTATCTAGTTTTTCAAGCATATTTTCATTTATCATGATCTGGGCATAGTCGGCAGAAGGAAATATTATATCATAACCTGTGCCGCCCGCTTTAAGCTTAGCATACATCTCTTCATTCGAAGAGTAAAAATCATAAACAACATCGCAGTTGTACTCTTCCTCAAAGCTCTGTACAACTTCCTGAGGAATGTAGTTAGCCCAGTTATATACGTATAACTTTTCTGGCTGTTTATTACAGCTTGTAAGAACTAAAAGAACTGCCAGAACAAAAAAAGCAAAAGTTAAAAACTTTTTCACTTTTTAAATCCTCCTTTTTAAGAAAACATATATTTGTAAAACCTTCTTGTTGAAACAGCAAGAAGTATTGTGCTTGCTATAAGAACTACAGAAATTGCATTTATAATCGGTGAAACCCCAAAGCGTATCATCGAGTTTATATACAGCGGTAATGTTGATGAACCCGGTCCTGAAACAAAAAATGTTATCACAAAATCATCCAGCGAAAGAGTAACAGCCATAAGGAAACCTGATATTATGCCCGGCATCGATATGGGAAGAATGACCTTGAAAAGTGTGTCTATTTCTTTAGCTCCCAGATCATAGGCAGCTTCAATTATAGAGTAGTCAAACTCTTCAAGTCTTGCCATGACTATGAACAGCACATACGGAATACTTACCGTGGTATGGGCTATAAAGATGGTCAGAAGGCTCAGCGGTATTTTGAACATAACAAAGAATATTAAAAGGGAAACACCCATTATTATCTCTGGCATTATAAGAGGAAGATATGACGCAACCTGGATGTATTTCTTACTTCTGAACCTGTACCAGTACATGCCTATAGCTCCCAATGTCCCTATTGCGGTGGATACGAGGGACGAGAAAATCGCAATTATCACACTGTTGAAAACGGCCTTCCACAGTTCTTCAGACTCAAAAAAAAGCTTCTGATACCATTTAAGAGAAAACCCGCTCCAAGCCATCGTTTTTCCTTCGTTAAATGAAAAAATTATGAGAACAGCTATCGGAAGATAGAAAAATATCATGGTGAGAATAAACATAGTAAATGAAAATCTGTGTTTTTCTTTCATATGGACTCTTCACCTGCTTTCTCCCTTACAACAAGCTTTTTAATGCTCTCAAGGTTATTTTTATTAAGCTTTAGAAATAAGAGTACTCCAATCATCGTTATCACCGTAAGCACAACTGATATAGAGGAGGCCAGCGGCCAGTTCCTTGTTGTGGTAAGTTCACGTGATATTATGTTGCCAAGCATCATGGAGTCTTTTCCTCCTACAAGCATTGGTATTACATACGACCCTAAAGCAGGAATGAATGTAAAAAGTATAGAGGTTGCAAGACCTCCCTTTATATTGGGAAGTAACACCTTAAAAAAAGCCTGTGCCTTGGTTGCTCCCAGATCTCTTGCTGCTTCTAGAAGTGAAAAGTCAAACTTTTCAATAGATGAGTAAAGCGGCAGTATGGCATATGGAAGGTATGTGTATATTATAACCAGAATTACTGCATACTGGTTGTATAGGAACTGTATGTATGTATCTATAACCCCCAGCTTTACGAGTATGTTGTTTACAAATCCGTTATTGCCTAATATGGCAATCCAAGCATATACACGGATAAGAAAGTTTGTCCAGAACGGTATTATTACAAGCAAAAGAAGCTGGTTCTTGTGCTTGTTCCTTGCGATATAGTACGCTGTGGGAATGGCAAAAAGAACTGTAAGAAAGGTTGAAATTACAGATATATAAACCGTTACCCATACAACGTTTATAAAGCTCGTGTTGGCAAGCGCCTTGTATCCTTCAAGGGAAAACTGCCATTGGACACCGCCGTAAGTTGCTTTGGTTAGGAAGCTGTATATGAATATTATACAGGTGGGAACTATGAAAAATATGGTTATCCAAAGTCCTAAAGGCAAAGAATAAATCGGGCCGTAGTTTTTCTTCATTCTTCCTCGACCTCGACTATGAAACCGTCATCGACATTCCACCAGATAAAAACATCTTCATTCCACTTTATGGGAGTTTCATCCAGAAGATAATTTACATGCTGTTTATATACTTTAAAACTGAACTTGCCCGATTTTACAAAGTATTTGCTCTGAAATCCTGAATATATTACTTCGTCTACTCTTCCGTGCAGAACATTAAACTTGTCCGGAAGATTCTCCGGCATCTGTTTGGTTATTCGTATCTTTTCAGGTCTTATTGTAAGTTTTACCACGTCATTTATTTTAAGGGGTTTGTCAAGATATACAAAAAGCTCTCCCAACTCCTTTATTTCTATTTTGGCATACTCTTCATTTACCTGGTTCACGCGTCCTCGCAGAAAGTTGGTCTCACCAAGAAAACTTGCTACAAATGAATCAGCCGGACTTTCGTATATCTGATGGGGAGTACCTATCTGGAGAACTTCACCGTCATTCATTATGGCAACCCTGTCTGATACACTGAGCGCTTCCTGCTGATCGTGAGTAACGTATATAAAGGTTATGCCCACTTCATCGTGAATGGAATCAAGCTCAATAAGCATATGCTGTCTGAGTTTGGCGTCAAGAGCACTCAAAGGTTCATCTAAAAGTAAAACCTTCG
>CALMRR010000034.1 GCA_937871925.1 uncultured Petrotoga sp. | reverse complement strand
TAATATAAAAAATAAGATTGTAGCTGTTTCGGAAAAAATAATCAACTGCGAAGTTGTTTATGAGCATGTAAATGTGTCCAAGGTCTTTGTCTCTGATAAAAAAAACCTTTCACAGTCATATATTTGGAGTCAAGGTTATTTATTTGCTTATGCAACTGAAGATGACAGTATAAAGTATAACTATGACACATTTTCTGGGCTTAGCGGTATGGAGCTTCTTAAGGACATGGAAAGCAAATGCGAGGATACGGCTCATACAGCTTTGAAACTTCTTCAAAGTGAGAGGATAAAGCCGGGCGAGTATGAAGTTCTTTGCAGTCCGGAAGTGACTGGTCTTATAGCTCATGAGGCCTTTGGACACGGTGTTGAGATGGATATGTATGTAAAAAACAGAGCAAAGTCTGTTGAGTATATGAATAAGGAGATTGCTTCTCCGCTTGTAACCATGCATGATGGTGCAGCAAGTGCCAAACATGTTTCATCATATTTTTTTGATGATGAAGGAGTTCTTGCCAAGGATACTGTCATAATTAAGGATGGCATA
Organism: uncultured Petrotoga sp.; assembly: GCA_937871925.1. Taxonomy (GTDB): domain Bacteria; phylum Thermotogota; class Thermotogae; order Petrotogales; family Petrotogaceae; genus UBA5851. The sequence goes on along the minus strand of CALMRR010000034.1, from coordinate 8,550 downwards.
CTTATAAATGGTTTATGTGATCAGATTTCGGCACTTGAATTGGGAGTAGTGCCGACTAGCAATGGTAAAAGAGAATCTTTTAGACGAAAAGCCTATACCAGAATGACAAACACATTCTTTTCCAAGGGAAAAGATAAGTTTGAAGATATGGTAAAGAGCATAAAACACGGCTATTATCTTGAAAAAGAAGAAAGCGGTATGGAGGATCCTAAAAACTGGGGAATACAGTGTGTAATACTTTATGCACGTGAGATCAAAGACGGTAAGCTAACTGATAAGTATTTCTCTCCTGTAATAATGACAGGATTTGTGCCGGATCTTCTAAAATCAATATCAATGGTATCGGATGATTTTGCGCTTTCTGGATCCGGAGCATGCGGAAAAGGATATAAGGAGTTTGTAAAGGTTTCGTGCGGTGGTCCTTATATAAAAGCCAGGGCTAAACTGGGATAGGAGGATAAGATGAATAAATATCTCAAAAATATTCTTGAAGCTAATAAAGAGCTGAGCGGCTGGAAACTTAAAGATATTCAGACTCAATCTACAGAAGTATTTCTTGTAAGAAAAAATATAAATATGATACGCAATAAAAAAGTTCATGATATGGAGCTCACAGTATATACTGAAAGTGAGAACGGAAAATATATAGGTTCAGCTTCAATTTTTTTGTATGACACCATGACAGAGCCTGAGCTCAAAGATGCAGTAAATAATGCGATACAGTCCTCAAAGCTTGTAAAAAACGAATACTACAGTATAGCCCAGCCCCAAGAGTTTATTCCTGTAAAATTGGATTCATATTTTGATCATAAAAGTAGTGAACAGGCAGTTAAGGATATCATGGATGCCCTGTACTCCAAAGACACAAAGCAGGATGTTTATATAAATTCTTGCGAAATATTTCTTGAAAAAACCCAAAAGATATTATTTAATTCTAATGGTATAGAATACAAGGACGATTTCAACAAATGCTACATTGAGTATGTAATTACAGCAAGATCCAACGGGGATGAGATTGAACTTATTGATAAAGTAGAGTTTTCAGACTTCAATAAAACATTTATTGAAAATCTTATTGAGGATAAGTTTGAGATAGCTATGATGAGATTGAAGAGTGGCAATACACCCAACCTTGTATCTTGCGATATAATTCTCAGAGATAATGCGGTAAAAGATTTTTTTGGATATTATATATACAAAGCAAATGCAATGGCAATTTATGAAAAAACATCCGATTTTGTGGTTGGTAAAAATGTTGTTAAAAACAGTCTTTCCGATAAACTAAGTATTACATTGGATCCATACATGGCTGGTTCGACTTTTTCCTCACAGTTTGATGATGATGGAGTACTTTTGAAAAAAACACAGATATTAAAAGATGGCGTGGTTGAAAAAATATGGGGGAATCTAAGATTTTCACAGTATGTAAACACCCAGTGCACAGGAAATATAGGTAATTTCTGTGTTACACCAGGGAAAAGCTCCTATAAAGAAATGGTCCGTGGAAAAATACTTGAAATACATGCATTTTCAGATTTTCAACTGGATGAAGTAACCGGAGATTTTGGAGGTGAAATAAGACTGGCGTATCTTCATGAAGATGGCGGTATGAAGGTTTTTACAGGTGGTTCTATATCGGGCAATATTAATTTTGAAGAATGCTCGGTTATCCTTTCTGAAGAAACTGTTCAGATAAATAATTACTTCGGTCCTAAGTATATTAAACTTACAAATGTATCTGTAACAGGTGAATAAAAAATAAAGTCCGGCAAATACCGGACTTTATTTTTTTGGTCGGAGCGACTGGACTTGAACCAGCGACCTTTTGCACCCCAAGCAAACGCGCTACCAACCTGCGCCACGCTCCGTCAAACAAACACAAGATTATTCTATCATAATAAATGTTAAAAATCAACAGCAATTAACTACTTTGTTATGTAAAAGATCATGCCTGCGTACTCGTGCCAAGCCATTGAAACAGCCCTCAATGAGGATATGCTTGGAAAAAAATCATACCAGTTCAGACTATTGCGTGATAAGAGATATCCTACAGGCACTGGAACTACCTCCAGATCATTCATATATTTTTTAAAAATGCTGAAAGATCTGGGCATATGTATAGCTGAAGTAATAAGATAAACCTTTTCAGCTCCAACTTCCTTTGCTTTTTCTGCAGAGTATCTAGCATTTTCTGATGTATTTGCTGCTTTAGGTTCCAGAAGAATATCAGAAGGGTTCACACCCAATCTTACCAGTGTCTCTTTCATTTTAAGGGCTTCTGGCGAATCATTAGTATTAGGAAGCTTTCCACCCGTTACCACTATAGGATATTTAAGGTTCTGATAAAGAAGAAAACCATTGTATATTCTTTGAAAAGATATTTCGGAAAGATCACCGGTGGGATCTGATGGAACATTTGAATTCATCCCCCCCCCTAAAACTACCAGCAGTCCATTTTTTGAAAACATCTTTCCCTGGGTTGAAAAAGGCGGATACATATTTTCAAGGGGATAAACCATTATCCTTGCAAACCAGCCGCTTGAAATTATATATACGATCAAAGTTATAATTAAAAGAAACTTTCGGATTTTTTTCTCTTTTTTTAAGTAATAAAAAAACATTACAATGCACAAGGTTATAAATATTCCAGGTACTTCGAAGAAAGAAGAAAGTATTTTCAGAAAAATAATCTGCACCTCCCTTAAATTAACAGATCAGAGATAAAAAACACTGTAGCTCCGAGCATAAGGTAAAACCCCATGGGTATACGGATAGTATCTTTTCTGAAATTTAAAATAATCATAAGAACACATGCTATTGCCAGTATGAAAAGAGTTTCATAACCGTTTAAAAAAAAGATGGACGATATAAGCTGTATATCTCCGAACCCAATTTTACGCTGTCTGTAAAAAATAAGTAGCGAAAAAAAAGCAACTAACGAAAATAAAAGATTTTCAGCTTTGAAATCAATAATTGATAAAACGATAATCGTAATTACTGCCGTTTCAGGTATAATATACTTGTAATAGTCGTATATTCCTGCAAAAAATAAAACATTTATATATATAAAATCTTTGATTGATTGTTTAAAGATAAAAAGTATCAGGTTGGTTAAAAGCACTGTTGCCAGAAAAAATAATGATTTTCTCATAATTTCATTTTATCATAGAAAGAAAGTTTTTGCAATAACCGGAGGCCTTATGAAAAGAAAACATAAGCCACTTATACTTCTTGCTGTAATTATAGTAGCAACATTATATATTTTTTTTATTGAACCATCGCTTACTATTGCTGTCAACCGCATAAAGATTAATAGGTTCAACAGCTCAGATACTTTGAAGATTATTCAGATAAGTGATCTGCATATTGATTATTACTATTTTTTCCACGATAATATACTGTCCAGAGTTTTAATGGAGCATCCCGATATCGTAATCTTTACAGGCGATGCCCTTACCAGGAGCTCTTCTTTTGGTGCACTTGCAGAGTTTTTCAGCAGGCTTTCAAATATAGCTCCCGTTTATGCCATATATGGAAATTGGGATTACTATGACAAGGAAAAAATAGATTCGGTATACAAGGTCTGCCATGTGAATATTATTGAGGCTGAACAGTTTCGATTGAAGAAAAAGAATAAAACAATAGCTTTTACCAGCCTGCCCATGTATGAAAGCCCCGGACAGTATTATTTTGATAAAGGAGAGTATAACATATTTCTTACACATGTTCCTGCTAATATATATAAGTTCTCTTCTTTTATAGATAATGCAGATCTTATACTGGCTGGGCATACTCACGGTGGGCAGATAAATCTTCCTTTCTTAACAAGGCTTATGTTACAGTCCCATTTTTCAAAAGAGAGTTTCATAAAAGGCATGTACACTGAAGGGAATTACGATATTTATGTAAACAGCGGAATAGGGAGCTGGTTTAATGCAAGGCTCTTTTGTCCTCCTGAAATAACTGTGTTTGAAATTGATTAAAAGGATGAGAAACTATGAGAGAAGATAAAAAAAAAGCGGTTGCACTTAGATACAAAAAAGGAGAGGATACCGCCCCAAAGGTAATTGCAAAGGGAATAGGAGAAATAGCCGAACGAATAATTGAAGTTGCGCGTAAAGAGAAGATAGCTATTATAGAGGATAAAGCTGCAGCAGATAAGTTTTATGCAGTTGACGTTAATATAGAAATACCGCCCGAGATGTATAAAGTGGCAGCAGAACTTCTGGCTTTTGTATATTCTCTGGATAAAAAAGGTAGAACCGGGGGAATTAAAGCCCCAGGTCCTGTGCCACCAAAAGTATCTTAAATCTTCCGGGTGTTCTTACCCCGGTTTCTACTATCACATGATGAACGCAGATTCTTTCTGATGACTCGCAGTTTATGCATTCTCCTATTCTGGTGCATGGAGTTTTTATATTAAGCCTTTTGGCATTCATAGGGGATATAAAGCGTATTCTTTCCAGAGCTGCATCAATGGAAGATACTATTTTATTCATGCCGGCAACTATTATTACATTTCTTGGACCCCATATCATAGGTGCCACCCTTGTACCTGTTCCATCCAGCTGAACAATTTTTCCATCCAGAGTTATAGCATTGGCACTACAGAGAAAAAAGTCTGTTTCAAATGCCTGTCTGTTTATTCTGATAGATTCTTCGTGACTTTTTGCAGAGTACCTGTCATAGAACTCATAGTCCCCATTTCGTAGAAGTTCAAGAATTCCGCATTCATTTAAAGTTATGCTTCCGCCTACAGCAACTTTTGAGCCTGAGGGAATAAGGTCTTTAACTTTTTGAATTACGTCCTCTTTTTTTTCTACAAGATAAGCATCGTGTCTTTTTTCTTTTAGTGTGGAAACAACTTTTTCACCAAGTTCCATGTACTTCCATGTGTAAAGTTCTGTTCTCATTGGTCACCCCGGTTTAAGTAGTTATTATCAAGATTTTACCATAATTATGTTAATATAGTTTTTTTCCTGAAAAGTATAAAGGTAAGGATAACGCCAATAGCGGCAAAGAACCACAAGGAGTTGATCATAAACTCTATATTGTTACCAAATACTAAGGAAAAAGCCATGACTATCAAATTTCCGCAAGCCCATGCAAAACCCATAAGAGCTCCCGAAGCTACACCTCTGAACTGCGGAAGAATCTTCTGTGCATAACTCACGTTGGCAGACATGGTGAAGAACATGAATATATCAGCAAGTACAAAAGATAAAGCTATGAAAATCATATTTTTGCTTAGCGCAAACATTAGAAGAAAAACAGTGTATCCGCTGAAGGATAGAACGTTAAGTTTCTTGATTCCATGCCTTTCATAGATCCTTGCACCAAGCATATTGCTGAACATCCCGGATATAAGTGCTGAAGATAGCATAAGTCCACCAACGGTCAGGTCGTAGCCCATAGAGTTGGTACGTATTGGTCCATACATATGAAATAAAGAAGATATGAAAGATCTGCATACTGTAAGTATCCAGATTGGATAAAGAACTTTAAGACTCTTTATTACTTGGAGCAGGGAGGCTGTATTGGAAGAAGGTTTTAATATTTCATTGTTTTTAAGATATTTATAAGCATAAAGAGTTAAAATAGAAAACATGACAAACATGATCAAACCTATTGCCCATGTGTTTTCTATTCCAAAATTCTTTACATACCACGTAATAACAATGGGTCCTAAGCCTGAACCGAAAGTTCCGCCAAGAACATAGAAAGCTAATGTCAGACTTTTCCCTTTTCCAACATGGCCGGCAATACTTGCGCCAAGAGGATGTTGCGCAGCGTTGGCAATATAGCCTATTAGGAATATTAAAAAAAGATAGGTGAGATTAGGGGCATAACCCATAAAAAATCCTGGAAAGATTGAGAAAACAACAAAAAAATAAATAAGAATAAGTTTTTTTGAAGATCTGTCAGTATAGTATCCTATTATAAGCTGACTCATAGAAGCGGTCATACTTAATACTGAAGCCATAAGAACAAGTGTTTTCGGCTGGTCGGTTATTGAATACTTTTGCATGAAAAAAGGAATCAGGGGTTGGAAAATATCTGCAAAAAAATCAACGGTAAAATGAGCAATTGACACAAAAAAAACAAGAAAGTTCATATATTACCCCCATAAATTAATTTGCTTTGCTGACAGATATTGTACTTTTTAAAGTTGTACTGTCACTGCAGTGGATGTAAATTTTGTGTAAAAAGGAATAATATTATAAGAAAATACTTTAGGATAAGGAGGGGAAAAGATGAAAAAACTTTTTATTGCGCTATTTGTTATTATGACAGGTGTTGTTATGCTGGCAGGACAGCAGAGATATACTTTTGTTTTTAGGGATGCGCTGGTAACGTATTTACAGTATGACGAAAGTAGATTCAGCATACCAGATAACTTTAACCTTTTATGGGTGAGTGGTGCGAAGAGCTGGTATGTGGATGAAGAAAACACGGCTTTCCCTTTTAAGCTAGTAGATATAAACGATTTTTCACAATTTTCACTTAAGGAAATATATTCCAATGTTTTTGAAATTGAAGGAAGGCAGGACATCTTGTTTTATAATTCTAGGATATCTAAATGGTGTCTTACAGATAAAAAGAATCTTGACAGTATAAGATCCAAAAGAACATTGATTCTGGATACTCAGGGTAAGACATTCATAGGTCTTTATGCTAGCGGGAACTGGAAAAATACATACGAGATTGATAATATGGGAAATTTCATAAGTAAACTAGAGATTAACGGTGTTCCTGTAGGAGAAACAAGACTTTATCTTGTAAACTCTTCTGTGAATATATCTTCAGGATACTATCAGCAGGAGGCTCTTTTGAGAACCAAAAGCATTGCATATGCCGCTGATTCTTCAAACTCATACGAAGCACAGGTGCAGTCCGATACACTTTTTTTTGATCTAGGGATGGTTGACATGAACAGTGAGTATATGGCTTTGACTGCCGATAAATACAAGCTTGCTTCTTTTGAAGACAGATATACTGTCAATCCAAACCTATATTCAAATATCACAGATCCTCAGCCGGCAAGTATAATCAGATATTTTGACAATACCGTTTCAAATGGCATAGGAAAAGATCTTGCTTCAGGAGAAGTATGGCTGATGGAGAATTTTGATGAAAATACTTTTGCCATAAAGAAAGGATATATAAGAGATACTCCAAAGGATTCAGAGGCTTGGATAAATTTAAAAAGTTCCTGGAGTCTAAAGTATAAATCAACCATTACCAAAGATGTAACGTATAATACGACCGGCGGAAAAGACAAGAGAATAATGCAGATAAGAATAGAGTTTCAGAACACTTCTTCAGAAACTTACAAAACAAGGATATATCTTAGTCAACCTGGAATAACTCTTGACTCCTTTACAAATAAAGGAGTAGCTTCAAAAATTGACAATAAGTCCCAGGGTGGAATAGTATGGCTTGATTTTGATGTTTCAAAAGACTGTTATATTGAACTTAATCTTTCCGTTGAAAAATAAAAAGGGGCTTTAAGCCCCTTTTTCTATGGTTATAACTAATTTTCTGGCAGTATCTTCATCTTTAATCATCTGGGATATCAAGTCCTTTTCTGAACCAAACATCATCTCTTCCCTGAGATATTTTATAACTTCCACTTTGAGGTGTTTTCCGTAAAGATCTCCGAAAAAGTCCATGAAATACACCTCGACCTTGGGACCGTTTAGATTTTCTCTGTAAGTCGGGCGCAAGCCTACATTCATAAGCCCCCAAAATGTTCTTGAATAACCGGGAAGACTGCTTTTCACAAGATACACTCCGTACTTTGGGGATATCACAAACTCCTTCTCTCTGAAGTCAATATTGGCGGTTGGAAATCCCAATTTAAAACCCACGTGCCTGTCTTCATAAACTCTTCCTTCAACCGACCAGCTTCGTGTAAGCATTTCATTGGCTAAGTCAATATCTCCATCGGTTAAAGCCTTTCTTATAAGAGTTGAACTGACTCTGCTTCCGTACTCTTTAAGATCCTGCAGAACGGTGAGCCCTAAACCCTTTGGGGTCGCTTGATTCAATATATAATCAACATTTCCCAGTTTTCCTTTTCCAAAGGTGAAATCCCTTCCACAAACAATATGTCTTACTCCCTTGTCCAGGAGTATGTCTATATAATCTATATGGGTGATATCCCACAGATCCTGCATGTCAAAAATTTCCACTTCAAACCCCATATCTTCAACAAGTTCCTTCCTTCTCCATGAAGGCAATATTAGTCCCGAAAAGTTCCCGCGATACTTATCTATGGGATAACGTATCATATATGCAAGTGGTTTCAGATTATTCTCCTGTGCAACTTTTTGTGTCTGGTGCAGAATATACTGGTGGCCTTTATGAATTCCGTCGAATGTTCCTATAGCAAGTGCGTACATTTTTCACCTCATGATTCTGAAGATCTTGACTACTCTGTCGTTTCTATCAGTGTTGCTTAAGAGAAAAGGCATAAAAGAACTATTTTTTTCGGCTACTCCCAGCCCAAGAAACTCATTATTTTCATCAAACAATCTAAGATAAGAG
>CALMRR010000033.1 GCA_937871925.1 uncultured Petrotoga sp. | reverse complement strand
AAGGTACATTCCTCCAATAAGCGTCCATAAAATTGATGACGGTGCGTCAGGAGCAGTAATACCAACTGTAAGACCGACTGCCGAAAGTGCAGAGGAAAATTCAAACATAGAGTCTTCAAGGCTGAACCCATGTCCGACAAGCATCAATGAACCTGTAATAAAAACAATTATATACATAAATACCACAGCAATTACTTCTTTGAATACACCCAGATCAATTTTTTTCTTTCCTACACCTTTGTATACTTCAATATGATGTTCTGTTCCCTGAGGAAGGAAATAATTTTTTACTTGAAGTATCATTACTTTTATTATTACATATACTCTGAAAGTTTTTAATCCTCCGGATGTGGAATCTGTCATTCCACCAAATATCATTAGGATTGTAATAACAAATAAGCCTAGAGTATTCCATTTTTCAAACGTAACTGTCTGAAATCCAGTACCAGTAAGAGCTGATATCGCAGTAAAAACACTATGTCTTACTGCCTGAGGTAATGAATAAATATGCACCGTACACAAAACGACTAACAGTATTATCGATACCACAAGCGTATAAAACATTGTTTTAGGTTCAGGATTCTTAAGAAACGGTTCTGCTTTCATACGCTCTTTAAAATCAAGCCTGTTTATTTTACCATTGGTTAAATCTTTCCTGCTTTTAAAATAATTCTTTATGAGCTGAATAAGAGAATAATGAACACCAAATCCTGTTGCGCCTGAAATCATAAGAACCATAATAATAAGCTCTGCCGTAACGTTATTAAAATAGCCTATGCTGGAATTCTTAGTCGAAAATCCTCCGGTAGCTAGAGCTGTAAGTGCATGGTTAAAGGCATCAAAAAAAGAAAGCTTACCAAAGATCATGAGTGCAGTAATGCCGGCTACGGCCCAGATAAGATATATCACAAGAATCAGTTTTGCTGAATCGCGGATATTGGGCACAAGGTTGTCAGTACGTCCTTCTGCCTGATAAAGACCAGCACCGCTGTTACCGGCCACAACAATCATGATTAAAGCAAATCCTGCACCGCCTATATACTGGATTATACTTCTCCATAAAAGATAAACTTTAGGAATTGATTCAACATCTGCAATAACAGTAAGTC
>CALMRR010000032.1 GCA_937871925.1 uncultured Petrotoga sp. | reverse complement strand
ACTTTATATGTTATGATTGGAAAAAAGAAATACGATACCGAGGTGTTAGATAATGAACTGTACTTTAAAAGGAAAACTTCATATGTGCATGCCATGGCAACCGACTTTATTTTGCCATGAGTTTTTTTTGCACTCATAAATTGGCAATAATCAAAATCGGTTGCACTCACAGGGTGTAGCCGATTTTTTTATTTAAAAAATCATTACTACATAATACTTAGGAGGTGTACCATGTTAAAAAAAAGAAGTCTGTTTGTTGCACTGCTTGTTGCGCTTATTGTTCTTGCAGTAGTTCTTGTTATAACGCTTCACCCATCAAAAGAAAAAGTATTCAAGATAGGAGCATCCCCTGTTCCGCACAATGAGATCCTTGAACAGGTAAAGGATGACTTCAGAAAAGAGACCGGATATGAACTCAAAATCATAATCTTTACCGATTATGTACAACCAAATATAGCTTTGGAACAAGAAGATATCGATGCTAATTTTTTCCAGCACATACCTTATCTTGAATCGTTCAATCTCAAAAACGGTTACACGGATCTCATAAGTGCTGCCAAAATTCATGTTGAACCTATGGGACTTTATCTTAAAAAACCACTTAACGAGCTTTCACCATCAGATACCGTCCTTCTCCCAAATGATTCTACAAACGAGGGAAGAGCCTTGATGCTCCTTGAAAATAACGGAATTATAACCCTTAGATCCGAAAACAAACTTATTGCAACTGTAAAAGACATCTCAGAGAATAAATACGGAATAAACTTCCTGGAACTAGAGGCTCCTTTGCTTCCCAGAACCTTTAAAGAAGATAGCAAGATTGCCGGAGCAGTCATAAACACAAATTATGCCATTGAAGCCGGACTAAATCCGATTTCGGACAGTACTTTCATTGAGGGAAGCGATTCTGCATACGCCAACATAATTGCGGTTAAAGAGAAATATATTGATTCAAAGCTTTTAAAATCACTCATCTCTCTTTTACAGTCTGAAAAAATTAAAAGCTTTATTAATTCAAAATACAACGGAGCCGTAGTTCCGGTCTTTTAGGAGAGTTCATGTTAAAACTTGAAGATGTAAACTTATTCTATCAGAAAAACAATCATGTGCTGAAAAATATCAGCTTTGAAACACAAAAAGAAGAGATACTAGGAATAATAGGACTTTCCGGAGCTGGAAAGTCCTCTCTGCTCAAAACATTTAATCTTTTACAGAGACCCTCCAGCGGAAAAATTTTTCTTGACAACATTCTGATTACAGATCTCAAAAAAAAAGAGCTCAGGCAGGTACGAAAACAGATCAGCGTTGTTTTTCAGAACTACAACCTTCTTAACTCCAGAACAGTATTTGAAAATATAGCCCTGGCTCTTGAACTTGAAAATGAAAAATCTATTGAGCTTAAGGTATTGAATGTTTTGGAAAAAGTAGGTCTTTCACATAGAAAAGATGCTTACATATCCCAGCTCTCTGGAGGAGAAAAACAACGTACTGCTATTGCAAGAGCCGTGGTAACTAATCCGAAAATCCTTCTTTTGGATGAACCCACATCTGCTCTTGATCCTAAAACTACCGAAAAAATACTTGATCTTGTTCTTTATGTAAATAAGGAGTTGGGAATAACAACCATTGTGGTTACTCATGAGATGGAAGTTATTAAAAGGATCTGTGATAGGGTTCTTTACCTGAAAGACGGAACCATAAAGTTTCTTGGACAGACTCACAGACTTTTTATAGAAAAAGACAGTCAGATTCTTGAAGATTTTTATGAAGAGATAAGTATTGATAAAGAGCTTATAAATCAAAAGCTTGAAAAAAAAGAGAGTCATCTGCTACGTATTGTGTTCTGGGGAAGTTCTACCCACTGTCCGGTAATAAGCACGTTATCTTTAAAGTACTCTGTCACTTCTAATATCCTTTATGGAAAGATAGAACATCTCAAAAACAACCCCTATGGCACCCTTATACTTGAAATCTCTGAAAATCCTAACTACTCTGATTTTTTAAATGAGCTGAAAAAAAATGTATACTTCTGCGAAGAGCTTACCGGAGGCGGAAAATGATTGAAGAACTCTTAAAAGCAACCATAGAAACACTTTATATGACCTTTTTCTCCACCCTTATTGCTTTTATGGCCGGACTTCCGCTGGGAATTTTGCTGTATCTGCTTTCAAAAAAGAAAGATCATGCCAGTAAGATTATTTATACTTTCTTTGATTTTATTATCAATATTTTCCGTTCCATACCTTTTATAATCCTTATAATACTCCTTATTCCACTGACCAAGCTTATTGCAGGAACTATTATTGGCGCCAACTCTGCCATAGTTTCTCTTTCCATTGCAGCTATTCCTTTTATGGCAAGGCTCTGTGAGAACTCATTCAACAGTCTTTCTCACGAAATGCTTGATACGGCAAGTTCAATGGGTATGACCACATGGCAGCTAATAACCAAAGTGCTCATTCCAGAGAGTTTGCCTGAGATTATTTCAAATACCACCGTTCTCATAATTAACCTTATAACCTACACTGCCATAGCCGGTGCCGTCGGAGCCGGAGGACTTGGTGCAATGGCCATAAACTACGGTTATCAGCGCTTCAGAGCGGATATACTTCTGTATACGGTCTCAATACTTGTTATTATCACACAACTGGTTCAGTTTGCAGGAACATTGCTGTCAAAAAGGCTGCGCAGGTAATTTGCCGGCCTATTCTGAATTTTTCGGTTACAAGCTATTCTTTTTTTTTAGCTTTCTTCCTGATATAATAAGTATGGTATGAAATTTATTTCAGCATGCAAACAGGAGGTATTTGAGATGTCTTTTGGCAAGATCATTCAGTGTGTTCCCAACTACAGCGAAGGAAAAGACCTTGAAAAAGTAGAGATGATCCTTGACTGTTTCAGGGGAAAAGAAGGAGTCAAGCTTCTTGACTACAGCAGCAATAAAGATCACAACAGAACCGTCGTGACCCTTATAGGAGAGCCGGAACCTTTAATGCAGGCAGTTATTAAATCGGTAGGTGTGGCGGCAGAGCTTATAGACCTTTCAAAACATAAGGGAGAACATCCTAGGATGGGAGCAACAGACGTCATTCCTTTTATACCTATAAGAAATACAGATATGAAAGAGTGTGTAGATCTTTCAGTGAAAGTTGCAGGTGCCATATCTGAAAAATACGGCATACCGACCTTTCTTTACGAAAAATCGGCTTCTTCACCACAGAGAGCTAATCTTGCTGATATAAGAAAAGGCGAGTACGAAGGCATGTTTGAAAAAATCAAGCGACCGGAATGGAAACCGGACTTTGGTCCGGCAGTAAACCACCCCAAGGCAGGAGCAACCGTAGTTGGTGCAAGAATGCCGCTTGTGGCTTTTAATATTAATCTTAATACCAACAATCTTGATATAGCAACAAAGATAGCCAAAAATATAAGGTACATAAACGGCGGTCTGCGTTATGTGAAAGCTCTCGGAATAGATCTTAAGGAAAGAAATATTGTGCAGATCTCCATAAA
>CALMRR010000031.1 GCA_937871925.1 uncultured Petrotoga sp. | reverse complement strand
GAAAAATCGGCATAGCCGGTAAATACATACCAAACTATGCCGATATTTTTCCGGGATTAAAAATCCCTAAGACGCACCCTCAGAGCGGGGATTTTTTTATCCATGAAACTTTTGGGCAACCTGCCTGTTCATTATGGTATACTTTTACTGACAATAATTTCTGGAGGCGGCTTATGCGGATTCTTCACACTTCGGACTGGCATCTTGGAAAAAAGCTTGAAGATTTTGAAAGGCTTGAAGAACAGGAGAGCTTTATAAATGAAATATCAGAACTATGCGACAAAGAAAATATCGATATAGTACTTCTTGCTGGAGATGTCTATGACACCTATACGCCTCCTTCATACGCTCAGGAACTTTTTTCCAGAGCTATAAAACTTATCACTAAGGACGGCAGACGACCATTTATAATAATCGCCGGAAATCATGACAGCCCCGAAAGACTTTCGAGTATATCCTCACTTGCCGTTGAATTTGGAGCTTTCATATTCGGAAAGCTTGAAGATTCCTTTTCTCAGAAAAAGTACAGTAGTTTTGAAGTGCTCTTTGCAAAACCTAATTTTTTAAAGATACAGATAAAAAAAGAAACCATAAACATTGCAACCCTGCCTTACCCAGGAGAGTCAAGAATAAACCTTGGGGATACTGCTCAGACTTATCTAAACCAAGAGGAGTACAGCCATATAATAAAAAATATTTCAGATGGCTTATGCCGTGATTTCGACAACGAAAGCATAAATATCTTTATGAGTCATCTTTTTGTAAGCGGTGCTTTCACAAGTGATTCAGAACGTGACATCAGTCTTGGGGGAACATATGTACTTAACCCATCTGACCTTCCTGCCCATGCAGATTATATCGCTCTTGGTCACCTGCACAGAGCCCAAAAGGTTTTTTCAGTCCAAAACGCCTGTTACAGCGGCTCACCACTTCAGTACAGCAGAAGTGAATCAAACAACGCTAAGTCGGTAAATATAATCGATATATACCCTTCTGGAAAAGCTGTGATAAAGCCTACTCTCCTCAAATGCATCAAACCGGTAGAAATAAACGTTTGCACCGGTATTGAACAGGCTGTGGATTATTATATGAAAAATTCAGAACGGAAGTTTTGGTCTTACCTTGATATAAATCTTAAAGAGCCTCTGTCTTCATCTGATATTCAGCTTATAAAAAGCCAAAAAAAAGACATTGTGAGCATCTGTCCGTTTTTTGAAGATTCTGCCCAATCCTCTTTAACGCAAAGGGATATTCATGAGTACAGTCCACAAGAACTTTTCATAAAGTTCTATGAGCACACTGAAGGCCATGTTCCGTCAAAAGAGCTTACAGAGCTTTTCACAAAGGTTTTTTATGAGGAGGGACAAGAAGATGAAACCCCTAAAACTGACCTTTAAGGGCATTAACAGTTATTATGATGAAGTTTCGATAGATTTCGGCGCTCTAACAAAAAAAGGATTGTTTGGAATTTTTGGACCTACCGGAAGCGGCAAAACCACTATACTTGATGCTATGATAATAGCCCTTTACGGTCAGAAAAGCATTCCCAGATCAAACGCAGACTTTATTAACTCAAGATCCGATAAAGCTTTCATCTACTTTGAATTTGAGATGGATGATTCGGTATATGCGGTAAGAAGAAGCTTCAAAAGAAGTGCCTCGTCTATAATAACAGATTCGGCCGTGATTACCAAGAATTCATTCTCAGTAGCCGAAAAAGCAAAAAATGTTGATGCATACATCATAGAAACAATAGGTCTAGAGGCAAAAGACTTCACTAAATGCGTTATGCTGCCCCAGGGACAGTTCAACGAATTTCTGACCTCAAAAGGACGTGACAGATCGGAAATACTTGAAAAAATCTTTGACCTGCAGCATTATGGCAGCATTCTCCAACAGAAAGCTGCTTCATACTTTAATAATTTGAAGATGCGCAGATCAATTATAGAGTCAAAACTTTCGTTATATGAAAACATCTCCGCTCAAAACATCAGTATCCTTAAAGAAAAAAGCAGTGAACTGAAAAAAAAGAAAGAGCTACTTTCATCCCATACAGAACAGCTACAGCAAGAGATTGCTTTAATACAGTCGCAGCTGCAGGATATTGAAACTTTGCGAAAGGAAGAAAAAAGGCTTAAAGAGCTTTTATCTCAAAAAGAGTATATCCGCAGTTTAAGAACAACTGTGGATAGAGCATCATCGGCATCACAGGTTTTTCCTGTTCTCGAACAATGCGAAAAACTGAGCAGTTCGATAAGCCAAACCACTCAAAAAAAATATGAATATATTATTGGGGAATTAAAATAATGATAAAAAATTTTATAAATATATAAAATAAAATAATAATTTTTAAATTATATATTTACTTTTTAAAAGTTTTATTTCATCTGCATACCCAGCAATATCATTTGGTGTTTCTAAACAGAAAGGAATATTTTTTAGTTTTGGGTGGTTTATAATTTTTGATATGGCATCTATTCCAATATTTCCAAATCCAATTTTTGCATG
>CALMRR010000030.1 GCA_937871925.1 uncultured Petrotoga sp. | reverse complement strand
AGGAGCACACGGTCATTCAATGGGCTTCAACTACAACGGAAAGCTGCGCAGTGCAGAGTTTCTCATGGATTCAGATCATAACTTCAAAATGATAAGACGTGCGGAAACACTTGAAGATTACTTTGCAACCCTAAACTTTTAAAAATAAAAAGGAGTGATGCGGATATGTTTAAAGGAGTAGCCACGGCAATGATAACGCCGTTTGAAAATACAGGAGAAATTGATTACGATGCGATGCATAGATTTATAGAGTTTCAAATTAAGGCGCATATAGATGCTTTGGTGGTTTTGGGAACAACCGGCGAAGCAAGTACCGTAAGTGATGAAGAAAGAATGGAGATAATAAAATTCGTCATTGAAAAAGCGGCAGGCAGGACAAAGATAATTGTCGGAACAGGAACTAACGATACAAAAAAGGTTACACTTAATAATAAGATGGCTCAGGAGCTTGGAGCAGATGGAGTTCTAATAGTAAATCCGTATTACAATAAAAGCTCCCAGGCAGGTATCTTTGAACACTACAAGTATATTTCCCAAAGAACAGAGCTTCCTATAATACTTTACAATGTTCCATCAAGGACAGGTATGAATATTTCTCCCGAAACAGCTGTAAAAATAGCTCAGGCTTGTCCCAATGTTGTCGGTATAAAGGAAGCCAGCGGAAATATCTCCCAGATTGCAACCCTTATGTCAATAAAACCGCAGGAGTTAAAAGTATACAGCGGAAATGACGATCAGACAGTTCCTGTGATGGCACTGGGAGGAGACGGTGTTATTTCAGTCTTTTCAAACATATGTCCTGTTGAAATGAAATGGATAGCAGATTCAATTCTTAACAACGATATGCAGACGGCACGTAGTATAAATAATAAGTACCTGGAGCTTATGAACCTGTTGTTTGTGGACGTAAATCCTGTGCCTGTAAAGTATGCTGCAAGTCTCATGAACTTTACGAGTGATTACGTAAGACTTCCGCTTATACCCTTAAGCGATAAGCACCGACAGGTACTTTCAGATAAAATGAAGGAGTTGAATATAGTATGTTGTTGAAGTACGGACTGATAGGAAGCAGCGGAAAGATGGGAAAAGAAGTTATAGAATTTTTTACTGAAAATGGACATGAGATGGTTTACTCAATGGATATAAACGGTGAAACCATGACTGCGGAACCGGATGTTCTTATAGATTTTTCTCTTGCAGGGGCTTTTGAAAAAACTCTTGAGACCGCATACAGATTAAAAAAACCTTTTATAATGGGAACCACAGGTCTTACCAAACAGAACATGAAAGATCTTAAAAAACTTTCAAAGCAGATTCCGGTGATATACAGTACAAACTTTTCCATAGGTATACAGCTTATGATATGTATGGCTGAGTTTATGAAAAAAAACACGGACGAATGGGATATTGGCATATCAGAAATTCATCACAGATTTAAAAAAGACAAGCCATCCGGAACCGCTAATACCATATGCCAGGCACTAGGAGGCGGTATTGAGATAAACTCCCAGAGGCTTGGTAATATAGCAGGAGAGCATACCGTAAGCTTTGCAAGTCTTGGAGAAGTCATAACTATAACCCACAGGGCGCTTTCACGCAGAACATTTGCCGAAGGAGTTCTGCACAGTGCATGCTTTTTAATTGGAAAGCCTGCGGGCATGTATACTTTCAGACAGGTAATAGTCGGAGAGGGGAATGGAAATGGACA
>CALMRR010000029.1 GCA_937871925.1 uncultured Petrotoga sp. | reverse complement strand
TTTAAAGAATTTTTATCCGATATCATCAAAAAAAATGATTTTTCAGATATAATAGTTAAGAATACTATATGTTTTCACACAGTGCAAAGAGAGAAACAAGCGGCGGAAATAGCATTAAAGGCTGATTTAATGTTGATTATAGGCAGCAGTAACAGCTCTAACACCAGAAAGCTTTATGATATCGCATGCCGCGGCTGCAGCAGGAGTTATCTGATACAGACGTCAGAGGATCTTAAAAAACTTGATTTTTCACAAGTAAAAACAATAGGAGTACTCAGCGGAACTTCTGCTCCTTTGTGGGAAATAGAGAAAATAATAGATGCAGTCCACATGGTTGATTGTGGTAATTTTTCTTAAGATAAAGGGGAGGTCTATCTAACATGGAAGATAGAAAAAACATGAGCGATTTTGAACAGATGCTCAACGACAACGAGTTTAACGAGCTCAAAAAAGGAAAAGTTTTTACAGGAAAGGTTTTTGAAAGCGATACAGACGGTATATGGGTAGCGTTGGAGGGTTCCAACGGTGATGTTTTTGTAAAGAGGGAAGACCTTACAAGAGATATTTCTGAATATAAATCCGGTGAGGAAGTAACGGTAAAAATAGTAAAAACTAACGATGAAGAGGGTTTAAACCACGCTTCTGAAAAACAGGGAATGTTTGATAAGCTCAGAAACGAAATCAAGGAAGGAGACGTTGTAAAAGTAATCTTTAAGGCTAAGAATCTTAAGGGATACGATGTTTTTGTAAACGGAGTCCTCAAATCATTCCTTCCTGGTTCACTTTCCGGTCTGAGACAGGGCGATGCTATGCCCAAAGGTCTTGTGGAAGTTAAAGTAATCGGAATAAGGGGCAGAAGTATAACAGTTTCTAGAAAAGACCTTATTGACGAAAAGCTAAACAAGGCATATGAGGATCTTAGAGAGAATATGGTAGTTGAAGGCATTGTTGAGAGCATAAAAGAGTTTGGCGCATTTGTCAGGATAAACGATAGTGTTACAGCTCTTATTCCCAAAAGTGAAGCTACATGGGACAGAAATATGCCTCTGGAAACGGTTCTGAAAGTTGGTTCAAAAGTAAGGGGAATGATAATTAAAGTCGATAAGGAAAACAGAAAAATATCTCTTTCGCTCAAACAGCTTACTGAAGATCCGTGGATAAAAATCGAAGAAAAATATCCGGTAGACTGTATTGTAAGAGCAGTTGTAACTCAGATTCTTCCTTTTGGCTTTACAGTAAAGCTTGAGCCAGGAGTTGAAGGCCTTATTCACGAGTCTGAAATATTCTGGGTAAAAAAGGGAAGAATCTCCGATGTTGCAAAAGTTGGGGACAGAATTGAAGTGAAAGTTCTGGGAGTAGATACTCAGAACAAGAAGCTTACCTTAAGTTACAAACAGGCGATCGGCGACCCATGGACAGATATTGACGATAAGTACTCTGAAAATGAAATATACACCGGTTACGTTGAAAAACTTCTGCCAAACGGTGCTATAATTAAGCTTGAAGAGGGTATATCGGGTTTTGCAC
>CALMRR010000028.1 GCA_937871925.1 uncultured Petrotoga sp. | reverse complement strand
TACACACACTCTGACACTCTTTCCCTACACGACGCTCTTCCGATCTCCCTGCCAAAAAAACGGTGTCCGTATGTTTTGTTCGATGATTTTTTACCAAAAATCTCTATATTCATTATCTCATCATTATACAGAGCCAGAACCCAATGGACAGGTCTTACAAAAGAGTACTCCCCTTTACCCCAGCGCATGGGCTTTTTAAAGTTCATCTTAGTGATTGCAGGGCCAAGTATCTGTTCAAAAAGCTCTTTGGTTTTTTTGCCTTTTTTATCAATCTTCACATGGGCATATTCAATGCCGTTTATCTCTTTGAAGATAACCTGATCGACGGTTGCTCCCGATGATTTAAGAAAACCTTCAAAGGCTCTGGAAGGACTGCCGTCCTCTGCAAAGCAAAGATTACGTGCAGGTCCCTTCTTTTCGGTAAACGTGTCCGGTTCTTTATCTGAAAGTCCGCAAACAACCGCCCCAAACCTCCTTGGAGCCACTACTGTTTCTATATCCGAAAACTCGATATTTCTTGTCTTTAACTCTGATCTTATAATTTCTTCAAGCTGGAGCTCTATGTTTGAATACTCAGAAGATGGAAGTTCCTCGACTCCTATCTCAAAAAGTAATTTATTCATTTGAATTTCCTCCGTTTACTGCTTTTACATATGTGCTCGCACACTTTCTGGACATCGATCTTATATCCAGAATATACTTCTGTCTTTCATTTACGCTTATCGCACCGGCGGCATCCAAAAGGTTAAATGAATGAGCTGTTTTGGCAAGAAAATCATAGGCCGGAAGATAAAGTCCTTTTTCTATAAGTCTTTCAAACTCATTTTTGTAAAGTCCGTACAGCTTATTCAAAAGTTCGGTATCAGACTGTTCAAAGTTGAACACTGAAAACTGTCTTTCATTTTCTTTATATAGATATCCGTAATCGACGGTATCGTTCCATTTGGTATTGTATACATTCTCTATTCCCTGAAGATACATTGAAATTCTTTCTATTCCGTAGGTTATTTCAACAGAAACAGGTTTTACATCAATTCCTCCCATCTGCTGAAAGTATGTAAACTGAGTTATTTCCATTCCGTCAAGCCATACTTCCCATCCTACACCCCATGCTCCCAGAGTAGGTGACTCCCAGTTATCCTCAACAAATCTTATATCATGCTCCATCGGGTCTATTCCTAATGTTTTAAGCGACTGGAGATAAAGCTCCTGTATGTTTTCAGGTGACGGCTTTATAAGAACCTGATATTGATAAAAACGCTGCATCCTGTTGGGATTTTCTCCGTACCTTCCGTCTTTCGGCCTTCTGCTTGGCTGTATATATGCAACTTTCCATTCAAAAGGATCAAGAGATCTGAAAAATGTGGACGGATGATATGTCCCCGCTCCCATTTCTATATCATACGGCTGATCAATAACACAACCATTGTCGCTCCAAAACTTATCAAGCGCCATAATAAGCTGCTGTATATTCAAAATATTCCCTCCAGATCAAAAAGATTGTAATTATTTGTCCGATTATTCAACCGATATAAGCATAGGATAGTGCTGCTGACCACCGTAATGAACTTCAACTTCTATCTTGCTGTACTTGTCGGTCAATCTTTTGACAAATTGGTTTATATGTTTTTCCTCTACACCTTCACCGTAGAAGATAGTAACTATTTCATACCCCTGATCAATTACCTCTGTAAGTGCTTTTAACGTTTCTTTATATATATCTTTTCCATGTGCTTTGAGATCTTTACCCACAAAAACCAGGTTTTCATTCTTCTTAATCTTTTCACTGCCTATCTCAGAATCTCTTACGGCATACGTAACCTGTATTGGAACTATAGAATCAATGTACCCCTGCATGGATTGTTCAAGATCCTGTCTTTCCATCTCGTCCTGAAAGCCCAGCAGAGCCGCCACGCCTTCCTGAACATACTTGGTGGGAAGTACTAATACTTCCTTATCGCTCATTTCTGCCGCTTTCTGTGCGGTCATTATTATATTGGGATTATTTGGAAGAACTATTGCTTTCGAGTAGGGCATTGCATTCAAAGCGTCGGCTATATCCTTAACGCTTGGATTCATAGTCTGTCCGCCGAATATGATTTTGTTTACCCCCAGGCTCTTGAATATTTCACTGAGTCCTTTACCGGGTGAAACTGAAACGATACCCCAGTTTCTCTGAGGGAACACTTCTGTTTCTGTTTCTGTTTCTTCTTCCTGCTGCTGAACTTCCATCTCTTCTGTTTTATTCTTATCATCAATGAGATGCTCGTGCTGTACTTTCATATTTTCAACTTTAACCTTCATCAGTTCGCCAAACTCAAGGAACTTCTCAAAAACTATGCCTGGATGATTTGAGTGCACATGGCATTTAAGGAATTCATTCTGGTGAACAAGTACTATGGAATCACCGTTTTCTTCAAGAAATGCTCTTAGTTTTTCAAGATCAGTCTTTGGTATTTTAGCATCTTTAAGGTTTAGTATGACTTCGGTACAGTACTGATACTTTATGTCCTCATAGGCGAAGGATGCAATCTCCTGCGCAGACGCTGTTTCTATCTTAAGAAGGTTTACCTGAGTATCTCCCTTAAGAGAGTCGCTGAAACCTTTAAGCACATATGAAAAACCTTTTGCTCCAGCATCCACAACGTTTGCATCCCTTAACTTTTTTAGGTATTTCGGAGTTTCTCTTACAATTTCATCGGACATTATATAGAGCTTATCCATGAACTCAACAAAGTCTTCTATTTCAGAAAGCTCTTTTTCCGAACGTTCCGAAAGCCTTCTTATAAGAGTTAGAAGCGTTCCTTCTACGGGTCTTATTACAGCATTGTATGAAACTTCTTTGGCCCTTTTTAGTGCGAGAATAAAATCATTCGTATTTATTTTCTTCTTGTTCTCTATGGCTTCAGTAAACCCCCTGAATATCTGGGAAAGTATAACTCCTGAATTTCCTCTTGCACCCATGAGCAGTCCGTCTTTCAGCGCCTTTAAAATATCTTTCGTGACCGTAGGATCTTTTACCTTGTCCAGCCACTGGCATGCCTCCAGCATAGCTGCACTCATGTTTGAACCCGTATCTCCGTCAGGAACAGGAAAAACATTCAATGCATTGATCTCGTCTTTATTCTTTATAAGCACTTCGGTGCCTTTTTTTATGCCTATATATATGTCTTTACCGTCAAGATAAAGCTTTTTCTTCAATCTTCTCACCTCTACAAGTCGCTGAATAAATTATGTGCCTATGATTTCAAACCTGCTATATGAACATTCACCACCACATCCTGAAAATTCAGCATGGAAGTTACTCTGTGGTGTATATTTTCCTGGGCATTTTCTGCAACTTTTTTAATAGGAAGTCCGTATTCAAGAACAAGGTCTACAGACACAAATATGCCTCTGTCACTTTCTTCTACGTTTATTCCCTTAGCTTCTTCTTTGGCCAGAAGATTGGCTATCTTATTGAAAAAACCCTGTTTTCCGGTATCTACAGTACCGTATGATTCAGAAACTGCTTTATAAACTATATCCCTTATAACCTCAGGTTTTATAACGAGAGTACCATATTCGGTTTTTAATGTCATATCATACACCTCCCGGGAGAATTTATATTTTATGTTAATACCGCTGACAGATAACCTACGACACTAGTATATTCATCCAGGACATCACAGCTTGTATTGTGCCCCGTTAGAACAGATTTTTCAAACTCAAGTCCCATCAGCACGGCTACAGGTCCATATCCACACATGCTGATATCATAATGCTTTAATGAGCTGTAAAGCTCCTGTATATTCATCTTTATTACAGCATCCATAACCATTGCATCTTTTTTTAAAGTTACTTCCTGGCTTTCATAGTGATTAAGGTCGGTCGATGCTATAAAAAGAACACCGTCATGCTTGTATTCCTTAAGAATACCGGAAAGTGCGGATGCCGCCTCTATACTCTGATCCTTCATACATATGGGAAGTATTTTAAAGTTATTTCCCGTCAAGTACTGTATAAATGGCAGCTG